>VGXK01000043.1 GCA_016873355.1 Phycisphaerae bacterium
AAGCGCATGCGCGGATGCAACGTGCTGCATCCGATGGGCTGGGACGCGTTCGGCCTGCCCGCCGAGCAGTACGCGGTGCAGACGAACGTGCATCCGGCGATCACCACGCGCAAGGCGATCGACACCTTCCGGGCGCAGCTGCAGCGCTTCGGCCTGAGCTACGACTGGTCGCGCGAATTCGCCACGATCGATCCGGAGTTCCATCGCTGGACGCAATGGATCTGGCTGCGCTGCTACCACGCCTGGTACGACCGCGCCGCGAAGAAGGCGAAGCCCGTGACGGAGCTCGTGAAGTCGTTCGAGCGCGGCGAGCGAATGCACGGCGGCAAGGCGTGGGCGGCGATGAGCGCCGGCGAACGCCGCAGCGCGATCGACTCGTATCGCCTGGCGTACCTCGGTGAGCAGATGGTGAACTGGTGCCCCAGGCTCGGCACCGTGCTCGCGAACGAGGAGGTGATCGACGGTCGCAGCGAGCGCGGCGGCTATCCGGTCACGCGCGTGCCGCTGCGCCAATGGATGTTCCGCATCACCGAGTACGCGGAGCGGCTGCTCGAGGACTTGAAGTCGATCGACTGGCCCGAGAGCACGCGCGCGCAGCAGACCGAGTGGATCGGACGCAGCGAGGGCGCGGAGATCCGCTTCGAGGTGAACGGTTGCGATCCGATCACCGTCTTCACCACGCGCCCCGACACGCTCTTCGGCGCCACCTACATGGTGCTTGCCCCCGAGCATCCGCTCGTCGAGCGCGCGATGGCGCTCGCGTCGCCGGCGAAGGCGAAGGAGCTCCGCGCGTACGTGGCCGCGGCCCGCAATCGCGCCGACGTCGACCGCCAGGCGGAGTCGAAGACGAAGACGGGGGTCGACACGGGTCTCCGGGCTCGCAATCCCGCGACCGGCGCCGACATTCCCGTCTGGGTGGCGGACTACGTGCTCATGGGCTACGGCACCGGCGCGATCATGGCCGTGCCCGGACACGACGAGCGTGACTTCGAGTTCGCGAAGGCGTTCTCGCTGCCGATCGTGCGCGTGGTGATGCCGCGCGGGGATGCGAAGGGCGGCGTCGACGCCGCGAACGAACCGCTCGACGCCGCGAACGAACCGCTCGACGCCGCGTTCAGCGACGACGGCATCGCGTGCCGCTCCTCCGGCGACGGCATCTCGATCGACGGACTGCCCACCGCCCAGGCCAAGGCTCGCGTGATCGAGTGGGTGGAGCGGCGCGGCATCGGGCGAGGTCGCATCAACTACAAGCTGCGCGATTGGCTCTTCAGCCGGCAGCGGTACTGGGGCGAGCCTTTCCCGATCGTCTTCGACGAGGCCGGCAATCACCATCCCGTGAGCGAATCGCATCTGCCGGTTCGCCTGCCCGAGGTGGAGGACTTCAGGCCCATCGAGAGCGAGACGCCCACTCCTCCGCTCGGCAAGGCGACGGCATGGGTGTTGACGACCGCCGGCGAAGCGGGCGTCGATCCCGCGATCCTTCCGCCGAGCACGCGCGTGCGCCGCGAGACGAACACCATGCCCGGCTGGGCCGGAAGCTGCTGGTACTACCTGCGCTACTGCGACCCCCGCAACGAGCAGCGCTTCGTCGGCGCCGACGCCGAGCGCTACTGGATGCAGGGAGGCGGCGTCGACCTCTACGTGGGCGGCGCCGAGCACGCGGTGCTGCACCTGCTCTACGCGCGTTTCTGGCACAAGGTGCTCTACGACCTGGGCGAGGTGACCACGCCCGAGCCGTTCCGGAAGCTCTTCCACCAGGGCATGATCACGAGCTGGGCGTACAGCCGGGCGGATCGCAGCCTCGTCGCGGTCGACCAGGTGGAGGAGCGCCACGGTGCGTTCTTCGAGAAGGGCAGCGGCGAGCCGGTCACGCAGACGGTCGCCAAGATGTCGAAGAGTCTGCGCAACGTGATCAATCCCGAGGGCGTGATCGCCGAGTACGGCGCCGACACGATGCGCCTCTACGAGATGGCGATGGGCCCGCTCGAGCAGTCGAAGCCCTGGAACACGCGCGACATCGCGGGCGTCTTCCGGTTCCTGCAGCGCGTCTGGCGCCTGGCGATCGACGAGCGCACCGGCGAGCTGCTGCTCGCGGCGAGGGAGGATCCCGCGATCGAGCGCACGCTGCACCGAACGATCGCGCGCGTGGCCGCCGACACGGAGCGCCTCGCGTTCAACACCGCGATCTCGGCCATGATCGAGCTCGTGAACGCGGCCACGCGTCCGACCCAGATGACCGATCCGACGCAGGGCGGGCTCACGCGCTCGCAGCTCGAGCGCTTCACGCTCACGCTCGCGCCCTACGCGCCGCATCTGGCGGAGGAGGTCTGGTCGAAACTCGGCCACGCGCGATCGCTCTCGAACGAGCCTTGGCCGACGGTCGATCCGGCGCAACTCGTCGACGACGAAGTGGAGATCGCCGTGCAGGTGCTCGGCAGGATCAAGGCGCGGATGCTCGTGCCGTCGAAGGCGAGCGCCGCGGACATCGAGGCGCTCGTGCTCGCCGACGAATCGGTGGCGCAGCATCTCGCGGGCAAGCCGGTTCGCAAGGTCATCGTCGTTCCGGGCCGCATGGTGAACATCGTCACCGGCTGAACGGGAGGGGTCCGCATGCACGAGGCGCTGGCGCGAGAGCTCGACGGCACGCATCCGCTCGTGCTCATCCGCACCGACGACGAGGATTCGATCCGCGACGCGATCTTCACGGCGATCGGAGGCGAGCGGGCGCTTCGATCGTGGACGGCGGTCCGGGGTCTCTGCGACGGCCGGCTCGGCGAGCGCTCGCAGCACGGCACCGAACGCGCCGCGGGAGCGCTCGCGTGGCTCGCCACGCAGGCGCCGTCGAACGCCGCGGTGAACGTCTTCTACGACCTCGGCGCGCATCTCGACGACGCCCCGACCATTCGAGCGCTGCGCGAGGCGGTCGACGCGGCGCGACGGACGTTCGGCGTGGTGGTGCTCGTCGAGCGGGACGGTCGCATGCCGCCGTCGGTGGAATGCGACGCGTTCGCGTGGACGCCGCCGCCGCCTTTGCACGACGATCTCGAACGAATCGTCCGCGACGCCGTGCGCGAGGTGAAGAAGACCCGCCGCGTGCGGACGGAGATCACGCGATCGCAGCTCGATTCGATCCTCCGCAGCCTCGTGGGCCTCTCGACGCGGCAGGCCGCCCGCGTGGTGCAGCGCTGCATCTCCGACGACGATCGGCTCGATTCGCGGGACATCGAACGCCTTGCCGTGCTCAAGCGCAACGCGCTCGGCGATCTCGGCGGCGTGCTCGAGTTCGTGCTGGCGCCGGTGTCGCTCGACGGCATCGGCGGCATGGCGTCGCTGAAGAAGTGGCTCGACGCGCGACGCACGGCGCTCTCCAAGGACGCGGTCGCCTTCGGACTGCGACCACCTCGCGGCGTGCTGATGCTCGGCGTTCCGGGCGCGGGCAAGAGCCTCGCGGCGAAGGCGATCGCCACGGCATGGAACCTGCCGCTGCTGCGACTCGACGCGGGCGCCCTCTTCGACAAGTTCATCGGCGAGAGCGAGCGCAAGCTGCGCGACTCGCTCGTGCAGGCGGAGCGCATGTCGCCCGCCGTGCTCTGGATCGACGAGATCGAGAAGGCGTTCGCCGGCGCGGCGAGCCACTCGAGCGACGGGGGGCTCGCACGCCGAATGTTCGGCGCGCTGCTCACCTGGATGCAGGAGCGCGCCGCGCCCGTCTTCCTTGCCGCCACCGCGAACGACGTGAGCGCGCTGCCGCCGGAGCTGCTTCGCAAGGGGCGCTTCGACGAGATCTTCTTCGTCGACCTGCCGGATGCGGACGCCCGCGCGGCGATCGCGTCGATTCATCTCGAGCGGCGCAATCGGGATCCGCGGACATTCGATCTCGCGTCGATCGCCGCCGCCTCGCAGGGCCGCAGCGGCGCCGAGATCGAAGTCGCGGTGGAGGCGGCACTTCAGCGCGCGTTCGCGGACGGCCGGCGGGAGGTCTCCACCCGCGACGTCTGCGATGCGCTCGCGTCGAGCCCGCCGCTTTCCGTGGTCATGGCGGAGCAGATCTCGTCGCTGCGGCGCTGGGCCTCCACGCGCTGCGTGCCGGCCGACTGAGCTCGCGCTGCGCCGCCACGACCATCCGCGCAACGACAAAGGGCGAGGCCCGTCGTCGCGGAACCTCGCCCCGGGGAGAAAGAAACGAGAAGCGTTGGCTGGCCTTCAATACGCGGGCCGAGCCCCCGCGGTTCAACCCTCTTCGCCGTGCCAGGAACGGCTCGGCAGGTCGTAGATGAGGCTCACCGCCGCCGGATGCCGCTCGGAGGGGGCGGAGCAGCAGCAGCCCATGTCCACGAAGGTGGTCGTGAGCAGCGTCTCCTTCGGGTGCAACTCGAGGTGCCCCGAGACGCTCAGGAGCTGCGCCACGCGCCACGGCTCCGGCCGCCGCACTTCGCGATGCGAGACGCCGAGCTGCGCCGCGAGGTAGAGCGCCACGCCTTCGGCGACGAGTTCGTGGACCACGGCGCGGCGCCGCGAGAGGACTTCCACCCTGGAGTCCGGCCCGCAGCGCAACCACGCAATGGTCCTGAGATCCGCTTCGAGCGGCGAGCGCTTCGGCGCCGCCGAACGCACCACCGTCTCGATGTCCTGCGCTTCGACGCGATCGTGCTCGCCCGGTTCGAGCCGCACCGCATGCACGAAGCCGCTCAATCCGCGACGCAGCGCCCTGAGCAGCGCGATGTCGTCGAGTACGAGATAGCCGCTGCCGCAGCCGGCCGACTGCGGGCCCGTCGTTCCAAGGAAGTCCGTGAGGTTCCGGCTCGTCTCGCCGATCGCGGCGAGCGCCGCGGCGGCGCCTCCCGCGACCCCGTTGAATCCCACGAGCAGCGTCATGCCCGGCCTCGACGCCCGCGCCGTGATGCAGGCGAGCGCTTCGCTGGCGCGCATCGGCGAGACGTCGAGCGCGTAGCGATGACCGCGCTCCTCCTCGGGCGTCCACTGCTCCCACTCCGGATTGCCCTTCTGCTTGCGATCCTGGTACGACGCGCGAAGCGGCAGGAACTCGGCGCGGCGATCGATCGGCAGTCGCGTCGGATTGAACGCGGGGCACTGATCGGCGATCGAGATCGATGGGTCGTGCGTGTCGTGCATGGGTCACCTCGCAAATGACAAGGCCCTGCCGATTCGGGCAGGGCCTGCGGGGTTGCGGGGTTCCGAAGGGCCGCTACCGCGCAGGTCCTGACCGAGGGCGAACGCGGCACGGAACAAGAACCGGCCGCGCCGCCATTCGCCTTCCGAACCAGGTGAAGCGATTGATGAGGTCCAGGATCATGGTGAACGGGACACGGAACATCGTTTTCTCTTCCTTCGTTCGGGTTCACTCGCTCCTATCCGCGAGCGTCCTGAGACTGACGCGCGATCCTGCGGACGCAATGTCGGAAGTGAATGAATCCACCGCTCGCTACGCTTCGTGTCGGGAGCGTGTTCCGGAAAGTTCCGCGCTCGTTCCCCATGCGGGCTCGCGCGCCGATGTTTCGGCGCGGTCACAGGGCGCCGCGAAGATTGCGCGACGGGCCATGCACTCCGAGAACCGACACGCGACGGACGGCCGCGACGAGCGGGACCATGCCGCCATTCCCGCAGGAACCGGCTGGAATCACGACGCTCCGCGCCCTTCGGGATGGGTGGCGTTCTGGCCGGAGCCGTCGTGTCCGGACGCGGAGCAACTCGAGTCGGCGCTTGCGCACTGGTTGGAAGAGACGCCGGAGATTCGCAGGGCCGAGAACCCCGACGAGCGCGGCGAAGTCGCGTGGGCATTCGCGGCGTCCGTTCCGGGCATCGACGAAGAAGTCGTCTTCTGGGCCGAGCGCGCCGCGCGCGGCGCCTTCGGCGACGAGACGGAACTGCACGCGGCGCTCGCCGCGTGTCCGTGGGTGATCCGCATGCAGTCGATCCTCGGGCGCGACGATCCCGTCGCGGATCACTTCGTGCTCACGGCGCTGCTCGCGGGAAGCGTGCCCGAGTCTCCGGCGATTCTCGATGCCTCGAGCGACGCGATCTTCGACCGACACGAGATCGATTCGTGGTTCCTTCACCCGCAGGCGAAGCCGCTCGAGCGACTGCTCTGGAGCGTGAAGGGGACGGTCGTCGGCGCGGTCGAGCGCCGGATCGACATCCGCACGAAGGGCCTGTCGCGCTGCCATCGTCCCGAGCTCGAGATCGCGGGCGTTCCGGAACCGCACCTCGACGCGGCCGTGACGCTGCTGCACGCGGTCGCATCGCTCCTGCTCGAAGGGCCGATGCCCGCGCCGGGCGCCGCCTACGAGATCGGGCACGGGCTCTCGGTTCGGCTCGCGCGCTGGGAGATTCCGGCCGAGAGCGTCGGCGACGAGCCTGAGATCCGGGCGCGAATCTGCGAGCCGCTCAACGGCTCCGACGATCGAGGCGAAGGGCACGCATCCGTCGGGAGCGCGGGCGCCGGCACCGCCGACGAGTCCGCGGATCCCGCGGGCCGGCGCTGGAGCTGGCCGCGTCGGGCGATCGAACTGGCGGAGTCCGGGCGCGCCGTGCTCTTCCTGACCGGACGGACCTCGGACGCCCTGCGCGAACATGCGCGACGCTCGTTCCCCGATTTCGCGACGGCGTGGGCGGCGCTTCGGCGCTGCGACGACGCGGCCCTCCGGGAGGAGGCGACGCGCGCGTTCCGCATCCTGGCGCCCGTCGATCCCGCGGCGAAGGAAGAGATCCCGGAGCACGCGTGGTTCCGGGTCGACGGGTTCGAGGGCTCGATGGTGCGCGCCTCGCTGCTCGACGCGCCGCTTCAGCGCGCGG
This sequence comes from Phycisphaerae bacterium, assembly GCA_016873355.1. Classification (GTDB taxonomy): domain Bacteria; phylum Planctomycetota; class Phycisphaerae; order Phycisphaerales; family SM1A02; genus VGXK01. Next base: position 6,814 of record VGXK01000043.1, read on the forward strand.
ATCTCAAGGTCGGCACCGTGATGCTCATCGCTCCCGAACTCGTGCGCGGTTGGCGCGCGGACCTCTCGGGACGCTCCTTCGGTCCCGACGACGCGCCGGCGCTGCTGCGCGAAGTGGATCGTCTGCGAGGCGTGGCATGAGCGACTTCGATCCGATGGAGCCGTTCATGGAGGCGCGGGACGAGTTCGAGGCGCGGACGATCGTGGCCGTGCTCGAGGACGCGGGACTCGAGGCGCGGATCTTCGTGCTCGGCAATCTCGGCCTTCCCCATTCGCTGACGCCGGGCAGCACCGGGATTCCGGTGCACGTGCGGCGCTCGAAGATCGCGCAGGCGCGGCGGGCGCTCGACGCGTCGCGCGAAGTCGGCGCGAGCGTGGACTGGGAGAGCATCGACATGGGCGACGAGCCGCCGCCGACGCAGGCGCGTTCGCCCTTCTTCCGCACCATCCGGCGGGCGGGGCTCGTCGTGCTGTCGGCCGCCCTGATCACGGCGACCGTCGCCTGGGCGCTCGGCGCGCCGGCGCACGTCGTCAGCAGCTCGTTCGGCATGGCGCTGCTGATTTCGTTCCTGCTGATCGCGACCGCCGCGGTCGTTCGCGAATGGAGCGAGCAGCGCGCGTCGGCGGAGCGCCCGTCGGACGAGGGGCCGGGCGGCGTGGATTGAGGGCGCGCTCGCATGCCGTGCTGCTACCCTTCCGCGCCATGAACCTTCGAATGCTCCTTTCCGCGCTCGCCGCGGCGCCGGCGCTGCTCGGCGGCTGCAGCTACGAGCTCAAGGGTCGCGTGGTGGAACGCGATTTCGACTCGGTGCAGATGCTCGCCGCCGACGATCCGACGCTCGAGCAGGGCACGCCGGTCACCGGCGCCAGGCTCGTGCTCACGCGCGATCCGGGGTCGCTCGGACGCAAGGACGTGGCCAGCGCCGTGAGCGATCGAGGCGGCTGGTTCACGCTCCGCCTGAGCGACGCCGGCGCCGGATTCACCGAGGAGATGTGGGGTCTGCGCGTTCAGCGGACGGGCTTCGGCGGCGCCGAGGACGTCGTCGAACTGCCCTTCGATCCGGCGAAGTCGCGCGTACTCGTGACGCTCGTGCCGGGGCCGGCGCGGCGCGGCGCCGAGCGCGGCGCGGGCGCGGAGGTGCGATCCGACGTCGATCGCTTCGTGTCGAGCCCGGGCGGCCGGTCGCCGTGAGCGGGCGCGTGCGCCCCGGGAGCACCTGAGTTGACCACGCGCCGCCTCTACCATGTGCCGCTCGGAGGCGCCGCGTTCATCGTCGTCACGATCCTGCTCGGAGTGGCGAGCGCGTATCGACCGAACAACCTGCTCGTCTGGACCTTCGCGGCGATGCTCGCGGGCGTGCTCGTCTCCGGCGTGATCTCCGGGGGCATGCTCGTGCGACTCGCGGTGACGCGCCTCGATCCGCGCCCCGGGCGCGTGGGCGAGCCGCTCGCGATCCGCTACCTGGTGCGGCACCGCGCGCGGTGGTGGCCGCTCTTCGATCTCTCGATCGAGGAGGCGCCGCTCGCGTCGGCGGGCGGCTGGTCGAACGCGGGCAAGTGTTCGCCCGCATGGCTGCTGCACGCGGGACCCGGCGAGTCGGCGCACGTCGAAGGCGTCTTCATGCCGTCGCGACGCGGGCGATTCCGATTCGAGTCGATCCGCGCCGCGAGTTCGTTTCCCTTCGGCCTGCTGCGGAAGGTGGTGGTCTTCCGGCAGCCGATGGAGTTCCTGGTCTTTCCGAGGGTGCGGGCGCTTCGCGCGGGGGTGCTGCGGTCGCTCGCGCCGCACGGCATCGGCGGCGTGCGCACGAGCCGCGACGCGGGACCGGGGGAGGACTTCCTCGGCGTCCGCGAGTACCGCCCCGGCGACAGCCCGCGCCAGATCGCGTGGCGCCGGCGCGCGGGCCTCGACGATCTCGCCACGATCGAGCGCAGCACGCCGTCGCCGCCGCGACTTCGGGTCGTGCTCGACCTCTCGCGCCCGACGTCGGCGCTGCGCGTGGCCGACGGCGCGGCGCGAAGCGGCCGCGACCTGGAGGAGGACGCGATCACGCTCGCGGCGAGCCTGCTGCTCGCGGCCGAGCGCGAGGGCTACGAGCACTCGCTCGAACTGCTCGGATTCGAGGCGCCGCGGCCGCCGCTTCGGCGCGGGCACTGGCACCTTCAGCGACTCATGGCGGTGCTCGCGGGCGTCGATCTCGACCGGCCGCGAACCACGATTCCGCGCGCCGATCGCGAGGAGCGAGCGGCGACCGTCTTCGTGCACGTCGATCGCGTGGAGCTCACGGCGGACCGGCCCGACGCGATCCACCTGAGCGCCACGCGGCTCGAGGACCTCGTGGCGTGATGGAGCGCACCGCGTGAATCCCTCCCGTCACTTCCCGATGATGTCGTTCGCCACGGCGCTCGTGTCGATCGTGGCGTTCGGCGTGGCGCAGCAGGACGTGGCGCTGCTGCTCGGCGCGTCGATCCCGGCGGCGGCGAGCTGGATCCTGACGGAGGGACCGAGCCGGCGCGGCGTGCCGAAGTGGATCACGACCACGCTCGTGCTCGGCGTGCTCGCGTGGACGCTCTCGTTGGCGCCGATGCAGGGCGACCCGCTCGCGCTCGCGCGGCTCGTCGGCGGATTCGTGCTCTGGACGAGCGTGATCAAGCTCTACGAGCGCAAATCGACGCGCGACCGGCGGCAGCTCCTGGGCCTCTCGCTCGTGCTCATGCTCGCGGGCTGCCTCGTGAGCGTCGACCTCGTGTTCGCCGTGCTGCTCGTGCTCTACGCGGTGCTCATGATCGCCTCGCTCATGCTCTACCGGCTCGAGCGCGGCGCGGAGCGTCACGCCGAGCGGGTCCGCGCGGTGGCGGGACTCGTGGCGCCGCCGCCGCCGGTCTACGGCGGTCGCGCGGGACGACACCTGCGGCGCGTCGTCGGCGCGGGCCTGCTCATCGGCGCGGCGACGAGCCTGCTGCTCTTCGTGCTCTTCCCGCGCGACATCCTTCAGCGCTTCGAAGGCTGGGCGAGCGCGGCGCGGATGACGGGATTCCGCGCCGAGGTGGAGCTGCGCCGCACGGCGCCGATCGAGACGTCGCGGCGCGAGGTGATGATCGTGACGTGGATGGATCCCGGCGGCGTGCGCGCGCGCTCGATCGAGCCCGTGCGCCTGCGCGGCGCCGTGCTCGAGCGATACGAATCGGGCTCGGCGCGCTGGGTGGCGTCGGGGCGGCGCGGAAGCACGCGCATGATCCGCGTGGGCGACGATCGGAGGTTCGAGCCGCTCGGTCGACCGCCGATCGACACGAAGCAGCAGACCTTCACGCTCGTGGTGGAGCCGCGGCTGCTGCTCACGGAGGTGGTCTTCAGCGCCTGGGCGCCGGTGGCGCTTGCGTACCC
>VGXK01000044.1 GCA_016873355.1 Phycisphaerae bacterium
TTGTGTGGCATCGTCGGGCTCCATCGGCGGATCCTCAAGATCCGCCTGCTTCGCCCTCCTTGCCACACTCGTCTCGCCAACGCCAGCTCGCTACGCCTGAGTCGTCACCGCTCTAGCTCAGGCCGTGGGTTCCGGCTCGTAGGCCCGGCTCTCGTCGGAGCGGCGCCAGCGCAGGTACGCCGTGTTGAGCACGCGGAAGCCCCCGGGCGTCGGGTAGTCGCCGGTGAAGTACCAGTCGCCGGTGTGGCCGGGCATCGCGTCGCGAAGACCGTCCACGCTCTGATAGACGATCTCGATCTCGCCGGCCCAATCGAGCGTCGGCGAACGGACGAGTTGCGCCACCTTCGCCGCGAGCGCGTCGTCGCCCACGCGCTCGTAGATGAGCCTCACCCAGTTGTGCATGCGCTCGGGCGGCAACTCGGCCTGCGCCACGCAGCGCTCCTCCACCTCCTGGAGCAGCGCTTCCTCGCCGCGATCGCGCAGCACCTCGACCGCCGCCTCGAACGCGATGAACTTGCCGAGCGAGCTCATGTCGATGCCGTAGCAGTCCGGGTACTTGACGGGCGGCGCGCTGCTCACGACCACGATCTTCGCGGGATCGAGCCGCGCGAGCATCGTGATGATCGACTCGCGAAGCGTCGTGCCGCGCACGATCGAGTCGTCGACGACGACGAGCGTGTCGTCGCGCGTGACCGTGCCTCGAGTGATGTCGTAGACGTGGGCGACGAGATCCCGCCGCGCATCGTCGTGGGTGATGAAGGTGCGCAGGCGCTGATCCTTGTGGGCCACCTTCTCGAAGCGGGGGCCGCCCTCGAGCGCCTTCGCGAGCGTCTCCGGCGTGGCCTGGCCGCTCCGCACGAGCGCGGCGATGCGCTCCGCGCAGCGCTCGCGCCAGAGCCGCTCGAGCTCATGGACGAGGCCCAGGTACGCGGTCTCCGAGGTGTTCGGAATGAATCCGACCACGGCGCGATCGAGGCGATCGTCGATCGCCTCGAGCACCGCGCCGGCGAGATTGCGTCCGAGGCGCTTGCGCTCGCGATAGATCTCCGGATCGTTGCCCCGGCTGAAGTAGATCCGCTCGAAGGTGCACGAGCGCTCGGGTCGTGCCTCCGTGTACGCGCGCACCTCGTGCGATCCGTCGGCCTTGATCACGAGTGCACTCGCGCGCGGAATCGACGAGACGGCGTCGGGCTCGACGTCGAAGACGGTCGAGAGCGCGGCGCGCTCGCTTGCCACGGCGATCACCTCCGGCGTCTCGATCCAATGCACCGGTCGGATGCCGGCGGGATCGCGGCAGACGAACGAATCGCCGCTGCCGAGCATTCCCGCGAGCGCCCAGCCGCCGTCGAGACTCTCCGTGGCGCGGCGGAGCACCTCGATGAGATCGAGCTCGCGCTCGATGTGCACGGCGAGCAGCCGCCCGTCGAGATTGAGCAGCGAGCCGGGGCCGAGCCGATGCCGCAGCTTCTCGTGCTCGCGGTCGATCGCCCAGCCGATCTTCTCGAGCACGACGCCCGTGTCGGCCTCGCCGACCGGCGCGAGCCCGAGCTCCACCAGGTTGCGGAAGATTTCGCGCGAGTTCGTCAGGTTGAAGTTGCCGGCGACGGCCACGTTGCGGCACGCCACCGAGTGGCGGCGCAGATACGGATGGCAGAGATCCGTGCCGTGGGCGCCATGCGTGCCGTAGCGGAGATGCCCGAGCATCGTTTCGCCGAGCAGCGCGAACTTCTGCTTCAGCTCCTCGTCGCTCATCGAAAGCAGCGTGGTGCGGCGAAGCGATTCGAGCGGCCGCATCGACTCGTCGAAGAGGCGCTCGATCGCATTGCGCTTGGCCGTGCGCGAGCGCTCGAGGAAGGACGCGCCCGGCGGCATGCTCCGCTTGACGCACGCCACGCCCGCGCCGTCCTGGCCGCGGTTGTGCTGCTTCTCCATCAGCAGGAAGAGGCGCCGCAATCCCCAGAGCGGATCGCCGTGTTCCTGCGTGTACCACGAGATCGGATGTCGCAGCCGGACCAGCGCCAGGCCGCACTCGTGGTTCAGTCGATCGCTCATGGAGGTGCAAAGAGCGTAGCGTGCTCGTCGATGGCGGCGGAGGCCGTCACGGTGAGCATCGGCGTCGGATGCGTCTGCGACGAGACGACCACGCGACGCCATCGATCTCCCGCCCGCGCTCGCCAGAGTTCCCGGATGCGGGTCGGGTGATTGCACTCGCGCGAGAGGTGGAGCAGCACCACCTGGCGCGGACGACCCTCGCGCTCGATCGCGTCGACCGCGTCGAGGCACTGCTCGTTCGAGAGGTGTCCGCGCCCGCCCATGATCCGCGCCTTGAGGAACGCGGGACGACGGCTCGCGCGCTGGAGCTCCGGGCAGTAGTTGCTCTCGATCGCGAGCAGATCGCTGTGGCGTGCGAGTTCAAGCACCGCGGGGGTGGCGCGGCCGAGATCGGTGAGCCACGCCACGCTTCCGTGATCGGTGTCGATGCGAAGCGCGGTCGAGCCGAGCTCGTCGTGCGGGGCGATCGCGCCGCGCACGCGAACCCCCGGAACGATCTCCAGCTCGCGCTCCGGCTTGAGCTCGACGAGCCGATCGCGCGGAACGCCGGCGGCCGCGAGCTCTCCGTGGTGGGCGCGTCGGGCAATCACGCGGATTCCGAGCCGCGCCACGAGTCGACCCCAGGTGGATCGCCAGTGGTCGGTGTCGGCGTGGGTCACGAGAATCGCCGCCGGCGCCACGGAGTTCACTCCGCGGACCTTCAGCCGCTCGCGCACCGCGCGAGGCGAGAGTCCCGCGTCGACCAGGCACTCGATCGGGCCGTTTCGAGCGGGCAGCGAGAGCCACGAGCTGTTGCCGCCGCTGCCCGAACCGAGCACGCAGAGGCGCACGCGGCTCATTCGCTCGCACCGTCTCCGACCGCCGCCGCTTCCGACACGGCGCCTCGCGCGGCGCGGCCGGTGCCGTGGATGATGGGTCGCTTCGCCGTCTCGATGAAGCGGATGTACTCGTCGACGAGCGGATCGCCCGCTCGCTCGCGCAACGACACGAGCGCCGCCTTCGGCGGAAGGCCGCTTCGCATGACCGTGCGATAGACCCAGCGCACCGTGTCGATCTGATCGCGCGACATGCCGGAACGGCGCATGCCGACGAGGTTGAGCGACGCGGCGATGTTGTTGCCGGTCACCATGAAGAAGGGCGGCACGTCGAGCGAGGTGGCCATGGCGCCCGAGATGAAGACGCCGCGACCGAGCCGCACGAACTGGTGGATCGAGACGTTGCCGCCGCTGATCACGCGATCGGCGACTTCCACGTGTCCGGCGATGAGCGTGCTGTTGCCGAAGATGCAGTTGCTGCCGACGATCGCGTCGTGGCCGGCGTGGCTGAAGGCCATCCAGTAGTTGTCGTTTCCGATCTGCGTCGGCTGATCGGTCTTGCCGCGGTGGATCGTCACGCCTTCGCGGAAGGTGTTGCCGTTGCCGATGACGCAGCCGGCGCCGGGCGTGTTGCGATCGAAGCCGATGTCCTGCGGCGCGAATCCGATCGCGGCGGAGGGATAGAGGATGTTCCGCTCGCCCATGCGAAGCGGTCCGTGCAGGCATGCGTTCGCGATGAGTTCGCAACCCTTGCCGAGCGCGACGGGACCGAAGAGCACGCAACCGGGGCCGATCCTCACGTCGTCGGCGAGTTGCACGTCTCCCTGGATCACGGCGCTCGGGTGGATCTGCGGCACGGCGTGAGTGTACGGGAGCGCCGCGGCGCCGCGGTCGCGCGGGCGGCGGATCGGCGGTGCTACGCTCGCTGCGTGACGGAGCGTCTGCGAGTGCGGGATCTCGGCCGCCGTCGCTATGCGGACGCGCTGGCGCTTCAGCGCGAAGCGGTCGAGCGCGTGCTGTCATGGCGCGCGGACGTGGACCGCCCGGCGGGGGAGCTGCTGCTGGTCGAGCACGATCCGCCGGTGATCACGATCGGCCGGCGGCGCGAGGCGTCGGCGCATGTGGTGGCCCCGGCCGAGAAGCTCGCGGCGCTCGGCGTCGAGCTCGTCGAGACCGATCGCGGCGGCGACGTCACCTGGCACGGGCCCGGGCAGATCGTGGCGTATCCCATCCTCGACCTCGATCGACTCGGGCTTCGCATCCACCCGTACATGCGGATGCTGGAAGAGTGCGTGCTCTCGACGATCGCGGCGTTCGGCGTGAACGGTCACCGCGACGAAAGCGCCACCGGCGTCTGGGTCGGCGGCGACGGCGCCGTCGACGCGGCGGGCTCGAACGGCGCCCGCGCGGACACCGCGGCCGATGCTCGTCCCGCCCGCAAGATCGCGGCGATGGGCGTTCGCGTGAGCCGCTGGGTCTCCATGCACGGACTCGCGCTCAACGTCGAGAACGATCTCTCGCACTTCGGGCTCATCGTGCCGTGCGGGCTGCACGGTCGACCGGTGACGAGCCTGCGCGCCGAGCTCGGCGATGCGGCGCCGTCGATCGAGCGCGTGCGGAGCGAGCTCGTCGCGTCGATCGAACGGGCCGTGGACGACGCGATCAATCTTCGGCGAGGTTGAGCTCCTTCATCACGTCGCTCGTCAGGTCGAGCGACTCCGGCATGCGCAGCACCGTTCGCGCAAAGAGCTGGTGCACGCCGCCCTCCGGATCCTCCGCCTCGAATTCGTGCGTGGCGGGAATGAAGCGAAGCACGACATCGACGCCGCGCCGCTCCGCCACCACGTCGACCGCCGCAAGGATCTCCTTCCACGCGCCGTCGAGCTGCTCCTTGAGCAGATCCTCGTACTCCTTGCGCATCTCCTCGCCCCAGGTCTCCATCACCTTGCGCAGTTCGCCGTAGGCCTCTCTCGCGCGCTCGAACTCGGGGTGGCCCGGCTCCACCTTGCCGAACTCCTTCATGAAGTCCTCGTGCTTCTGCCGCAGCTCCTTGCGGCGCACTTCGTGACGCTCGTCGAGACTCTTGCGTTCGTCCTCCACGCGCGAGCCCGCTATGAACGAGTTCATCACGCGATCGGCGTGCACGAACGCGAGGCTCAGCGCGCGATCGGTCGGGCGATCGCCCCACGCCACGCGGCCGTCGCCGTTGCGCACCTTGAGGTCGCCCTTCGAGCCCTTCAGGACGAGCGCGTCGGTCGGCCCGAGCTCGTCGAGAAGCGGCAAGGACGGCGACGCGAACACGGCCGGCCGCTGCATCGAGAGCACGGCAACGAGCAGCGTGGCGATCATTCCATAGACGACGAATCGTTCGGTGGCGCGCATGGCCGGAGCGTAGCGGCTTCGTGTGCGCGTGCGGCGCGGTGGCTCGGCGGCTCCGGCAGCCCCTCCCGGCTCAAACACTCGGTCGGGATGCGCAGCGCGAAGCGCGCTGCGTCATCCCACCCTCAACTCGCCGGGGAGGGGCAGCCGGAAGCCGCCGCGCCTCACGGCCCTCGACGAAGCGCGCGATCGCTTCGGCGGACGATGACCACACATGCGGACACATGCCGACATGCATCGACCGCGTCCGAGTCAGCTCAACGACGAGAGCGGTTCCTCCTCATTCGTAGCGATCTGGCGGGCTGCGACTTCGTGTGGCATCGTCGGGCTCCATCGGCGGATCCTCAAGATCCGCCTGCTTCGCCCTCGTTGCCACACTCGTCTCGCCAACGCCAGCTCGCTACGCCTGAGTCGTCACCGCTCGAGTGCGGGCCGCCCTTGATCTCGAAGACGTAGAAGTAGGTGATAAGCATGTACAGCACGAATGCGATGGCGGCTTGCATCGTGAAGAACACAGCCCGAAGCAGAACAGAACGCATGAACGCGGTGCCGTGCCAGAGCCAAGGCGCGACCAATGCTGCCAGCGCGATGTGCGATGCAAACCAAGGGAAGTCGGAGGCCCGCATCCAAGTCGCTCGGTCGTGGATTGCGCAGAGTCCCACAAGCGCGACGATCGAGAGGACCCAGGTTGCCGCGAGCCAGGCGAGTCCCCGACTCGTCGGCATTCGCTGGCACTCCTTTCTCGTCCGAGGGTCAAACGGATCGAACAAGCGGCCGCACTCCGGGCACTCGCGACCCTCGGCGCCGGTGAGTGGGTGATTGCAGCTCTTGCAGTACCGCAGTTTCGGAACTCCGGCCTCCGTCATTGGTCGATACGAGGCTACGGCGTGGAGCCCGCAGGTCTCCTGGCCGCGCTGAGCACCAGGGCGAATGACTCGCGCGGCGCGGCCGCCCGCTTCGCGACGCCGCACGAGCGTCGCGTCGGCTTGCCTGGTGCCCCGTTTCGGACCGTCAGGGATGTCGAGCGAGCGAAGCGAGCGTCGAATGTCCGCGAGCAGAGCGTCCCGGTGACGAGTCGCTTCGAGGACTGAGCGAGTGCTCGGACGAGCGAAGCGGAGAGCGCCGCGAGCGAGACATTCGGCGACAGGGTTCCCTGCCGGGACGAAACGGGAGCACCCAAGCCGACGCGAAACTCTTCAATCGCCCCGCGAAGCGGGCGGCCGCGCCGCCATCGCGTCAATCACCCTGGTCGAGAATCGCCATGAAGGCTTCCTGCGGGATCGACACGGAGCCGATCTGCTTCATCCGCTTCTTGCCTTCCTTCTGCTTCTCGAGCAGCTTGCGCTTCCGCGTCACGTCGCCGCCGTAGCACTTGGCGGTCACGTTCTTGCGAAGCGCGCTGATCGATTCGCGGGCGATGATCTTCCCGCCGATCGCCGCCTGGAGCGCGATCTCGAACTGATGCCGATCGATCTGCTTCCGGAGCTTGAGCAGGATCACGCGGCTGCGCTGCTCCGCGTTGTCGCGATGGCAGATGAGCGACAGCGCCTCGACCGGTTCCCCGTTGACGAGGATCGAGACCTTGCCGAGGCGATCCTCCCGGAAGCCGATGAGCTCGTAGTCCATGGTGCCGTAGCCGCGCGTGACCGACTTCAGCTTGTCGTAGAAGTCGTAGATGATCTCGGCAAGCGGCATCTCGTAGTCGAGGATCTGCCGGCCCTCGCTCACGAACTTCTGCGCCTTGAAGATGCCGCGGCGACCGTCGCAGAGTCGCATGAGCTCGCCGATGTTCTCGGTGGGGCAGATGATCTCGAGCTTGACGATGGGCTCCCGAATCGCCTGCACCACGCTGCCGTCGGGCAGATCGGCGGGGTTGTGGATCTCCAGCTCCGTGCCGTCGGTCTTCACCACCTGGTAGGTCACGGTCGGCGCCGTCTGCACCACGTCGACGCCTCCTTCGCGCTCGAGGCGCTCCTGCACGATGTCCATGTGCAGCAGTCCCAGGAATCCGCAACGGAATCCGAAGCCGAGCGCTTCCGAGTGCTGCACCTCGTAGGTGAAGCTCGCGTCGTTCAAGTGCAGGCGTTCGATCGCGTCGCGCAGCGTCTCGAAGTCGCCCTTCTTGCCGCTCTCGGCGCCGCTCGAGCTGGGATAGAAGTCGCAGAAGACCATCTGCTTGGGCTCTTCGTACCCGGGAAGCGCCTCCTCGGCCGGCTGCGCCTCGAGCGTGATCGTGTCGCCCACGCGCACGTCGCCCAGGCTCTTGATGCTCGCCGAGAGGTAGCCGACCTCCGAGAAGCCGAGCTCCCTCACCTTCTGCGGAAACGGCGTGTTGCGCCCGAGCTCCGTCACGGTGAAGGTGCGACCCGTTCCCATCATGCGGATCTTGTCGCCCATGCGCAGCGCGCCGTCGAAGACGCGGACGTAGACGACCACGCCCTTGTAGTCGTCGTAGATCGAGTCGAAGATGAGCGCGCGAAGCTTGTCCGTCTGCTGCGGACGCGGCGGCGGCAGGCGCTCGCAGATTCGATCGAGCAGTTCCTGGATCCCCTGGCCCGTCTTCGCCGAGACGAGCAGGCAGTCCTCCGCCGGAAGCCCGAGCACCTGCTCCACCTCCATCGCCACCGTGTCGGGATCCGCGGCGGGGAGGTCGATCTTGTTGATGACCGGAATGAGCGCGAGATCGTTTCCGACGGCCAGGTACGCGTTCGCCACCGTCTGCGCCTGCACGCCCTGCGTGGCGTCGACCACGAGCACCGCGCCCTCGCACGCGGTCAGCGCGCGGCTCACCTCGTACGCGAAATCCACATGGCCGGGCGTGTCGATGAAGTTGAGCTGGAAGTCCTCGCCCTTGTAGGTGTGATGGACCGTGACGGCGCTCGCCTTGATCGTGATGCCGCGCTCGCGCTCGAGATCCATCGAGTCGAGCAATTGATCGCGCGCCTCGCGGGCGCTTACGGCCTTCGTCGCCTGGAGCAGCCGATCGGCGAGCGTGCTCTTGCCGTGGTCGATGTGGGCGATGATGGAGAAGTTGCGGACCTGCACGGGAATGGCCGCGGCCGTCCGGCGCGCGGGATCGGCATGATAGAGGAGCGCGTCAGCGTCGATCGTCGTCGTCGCGCGCGGAGGGGTCGGGCGGCGGTTCGACCTCGAACCGAGGCCAGGTGCGCACCTCCGACCGCCGGCCGAGCGCCACGGGTTGAGCGTCGTCGGGCGTGCCGCACTCGGGACAGGCGCGCGAATCGGGCGCGCGGCGCTCGAGCCAGTAGCCGCAGATCACGCAGACGTCGTGGCCGCATCTCCGCATCGCGGCGTACCAGAGCGAGCGGCGCGGTCCGATGGCGCCGGTGGCGAGCAGCACGGCGACGACGACGACGCCCAGCGTGGATGCGAACGGGAGCACGATGTTCCAGGGACGCGGAATCGCCACGAGCTGCGCGCCGAAGAGGAGCAGATTCGACGCGAGCACGCTCGCGAGGATGATGACGGCGATCGTCTTCGTTCCCGGCAGCCGGCGGGAGGTCGGATGCTGCGACGCCAGCATCTCCATGTATTCCGACCAGATCCGATCCCGTTCGCGGCCTTCGAGCCGCGGACCGGAGCCGCGGCTTCGCACGCTCATGGAACCGGAACGCGGTGGTAGGCGCCGTCGCCCGCACGCAGGCGAATCGACTTCTCGCCGTGCGCCTCGAGCGCCAGCAGCACCGGCGGAACGGTCGGCGAATCCGGGAGCAGCAGCAGCGTGGAACGATCGACGATCCATCGACCCGCGTGCCCCGCGAGCGCGATCGGCGAGCCCGGGCTTGCGCCGGCGCCCGCGGGCGCCTCGGCGCGATAGCGTCCGTCCGAGCTGATGAGCAGCGTGCCGCCGGGACCCTTCCACAGTCCGAGCATCCGCTCCTCCATGCCGCCGGGCGCCGCCTCGAAGCGCACCATCGAGTCGAGACCCGGGATCAGGAGTCGCACTTCGCTGCCGTTGCGATCGAGTTCGCACCGCGTCTGCTCGCGCACGCGGATTCCATACGGCTCGAGCATGAGCGCCTTGTAGTTGAGTCGCGACCAGCGGCCGTTCTGATGCGGTTCGTCGAATCGATTCGTGCCTGACCAGAGCTGATAGGCGCCGTCGTCGGCCAGATGGAGGAGCTGGCGACCGTTCGACCACCAGCCTTCGACGATGACCGGCGCGGTCGGGTCGAGCGGCATCGGCGTCGAATCGAGCTGCGCCGCCGCCGTGGGGTTGTTCATCGTGTCGGCGGGATTCGGGGCGCAGGCGCCCACGAGCGCGAGCACGAACGAGACGACGATCGCGAGCGCGCAAGCCCCGCTCGCGGCGCACCGCCGCCTCGCGGGCTCGGGAACGAACGGGAACGACCGTGCGCTTCGAGAGGTGTTCATGATGGATGCGTTCGTGCGGAGGGATGCGTCGAATCGTCAGGTGCGCCGCTGAAGCAGCGGAAGCGGAACTCGCCCGTCGACCTCCTCCAACGGCTGCGCCACCAGGTCGTATCCGTCGGCCTCGACGACGGCGCAGTGGAGGATCTCGCCGGGACTTGGCGCCTCGGAGCATACGAGCCAGGTGGAGGAATCGATCGACGGCGCCTGGAAGCGCGTGCGCCCGAGCCAGAGCGAGCCGCCGCGACCGACGCCGCTCGTGCGCTTCGAGCGGCTGCGACCGGGGGCGGGGCCGTCGACGAGCACGTCCACGCGCGTGCGCCTGGCCGCCATCGACTTCGCCGCCTCGAACGCGATCTGCTGCTGCGCGAGCATGAGCTCCTGTTCGCGCTCTGCCTTCACTTCGTCCGGAACGTGCAGCGCCGGATCGAGGTCCATCGTT
>VGXK01000045.1 GCA_016873355.1 Phycisphaerae bacterium
CTTCGACCGATCGCAAGGGAGGAGAAGGAGGGGGTGTGGATCGCCGGCCCGCTGCTCTTCCACATGCCGGGGGCATGGGAGATCTACTTCGACCTCGCGCTCGGCGGGCGCACGCAGCGTCTTCAGGACGAGGTCCTCATGGACGAGGCGAAATGAACGCGCCGCCGCGCCGCCTCGCCGCCGCGTCCTCCGCCGGTGCGATCGTCCTTCTGGCGATCGCCGCAACGCTCCCCGATTCCGCGCCATCGGACGCGCCGATTCCCGACGACGTTCGCCGGCGGCTTCTCTCGATGCGCCGAGGCGCCGCACTCGCACCCGATTCCACGAATCGGGTCGCCGACGATGCCGACGCGGCGAACTTGGGCCAGCGCCTCTTCTTCGAGCCGCGACTCTCGCGCAACGGCGAAGTGAGCTGCGCCACCTGCCACCTTCCCGAGCGCGGCTTCACCGACGGAAGGCAGCGCGGCGTGGGACTCTCGGAAGGAGTGCGCAACACGCAGGGGCTGCTCGACATCGCGGATCTGCCGTGGTTCACCTGGGACGGCCGCGCCGACTCGCTCTGGAGCCAGGCGCTGCACCCGTTCGAAGACTCGCGCGAGATGGGCATGCCTCGCGCCGAGCTCATCGAGCGCGTGCGCTCGATCGACGAGCTGCGCCGCGAGTACGAGAAGGTCTTCGGCCCGCTGCCGAGCCCGGCGAGCTCGCCCGCCGACGGCGCCGCGGGCGTGCCCGGGCCGGCAACCGAATCCATCGCGATCAACCGCGCCTTCGCGAACATCGGCAAGGCCATCGCCGCCTACGAGCGCCGCCTTCGCACCGGCCCCGGCGCCTTCGATCGGGAACTCGCGCGAATCGCGGCGGGGGAGAGCGCTCCCGCCGATCGCTCCGACGCCGCCGCCTCCGAACCGATCGACGGCTTCGGCGAAACCGAGCGCCGAGGCATGCTGCTCTTCGCCGGTCGCGCCGGGTGCTGGCGCTGCCATCACGGACCTTCCCTGAGCGACGGGTCGTTCCACTCGATCGGCGTACCTCCGCTTTCCGGCGAGCTTCCGCACGATCGCGGCCGATTCGACGCCATCGCCCGACTTCAGGCGAGTCCCTTCAACGCCGCCGGCGCCTTCAGCGACGATCCCGCCGGCATGCGCGGGCGACTCACGCTCAGCCTCGTGGCCGAGCCCTCGCTCTGGGGCGCCGTGCGCACGCCGTCGCTCCGGAACGTCTCGAAGACCGCGCCGTACATGCACGAAGGGCAGTTCGAATCGCTCGAACGCGTGGTCCGCTTCTACTCCACGCTCGAGGGCGCGCTTGCGGATCATCACGGCGAGCGCGTGCTGGAGCCTCTCGGACTCTCGGACCAGGAGATCGCCGACCTCGTCGCGTTCCTTCGATCGCTCGACGGAGCACCGCCGGCGCCGCCGCTTCTCTCTCCGCCCAAGGATTGATCCGGCGCGGTGCTCGGCCCCGCACTACACTCGGCTCAGCCGTCGGGGGCGGTTTCGACCTCGCCAGGAGACCCTCGACATGAAGGCTCGTTCGTTCGCGCTCGCCGTCGCATCGACCGTTCTCGCAATCACCGCGTCGAGCGCGCTTGCGCACGAGGACGACCCCAAGGCCAAGCACTGGGAACCGCCGTTCGTCGGGCCGCCCTGGCGCGCCGCGATCGAAGGCGCTGAGGGCGGCGTCGCCGCTTCCTTCACCTTCGACGGCGTGCAGCTCCTGAGCTGGTTTCCGGTGACGAGCATTCACCCGAACGCCACGAGCGGCAACGACTGCTGGGGCTACGTGAGTCCATCCGGCCGCGAGTACGCCATCATCGGCGTCTCGAACGGCACCGGGATCGTGGAGATCACGAACCCCGCCGCCGCGCAGCTCATCACGTTCCTTCCAGGTCCCGAGAGCCTGTGGCGCAACGTGAAGACCTATCAGCACTGGCTCTACGCCGTGAGCGAGGGCGGAGGGGGAATCCAGGTCTTCGACCTGGCGCAGATCGACAACGGCATCGTGACCACGCTGCCGAGCGTGACGACCGGCGGCAACCTGGCCACGCACACCATGATCATCAACGAGCAGACCGGCTACCTCTACCGCATGGGAGGCGGCTCGAACGGTCTTCGCATCTACAACCTGAATCCGAATCCCGCGCAGCCGAACTTCCTCGCATCGTGGAGCAGCCGCTACGTGCACGACGGCTGCGTCTTCAGCTACACGAGCGGTCCGTACGCCGGCAAGGAGATCTTCTTCGCGTGCGGCGGCATGAACGGCGGATACCAGAACACGGGCGTGAGCATCATCGACGTGACGAACAAGGCGTCGCTCACGACGATGTCGACCTTCTACTACCCGAACGCCGCGTTCTGCCACCAGCTCTGGCTCACCGAGGATCTGCAGTACGGCTACATCAACGACGAGATCGACGAACAGAATTCCGGCATCTACTCGCTCGGACGCATCGTCGACCTCTCGAACCTGAGCGCGCCGACGCTTGCCGGCACCTACAGCACCGGATTGCAGACGGTCGACCACAACGAATACGTGCGCGGCAATCTTCTCTACTGCTCGAACTACAAGAGCGGCCTGCGGGTCTTCGACATCACGAACCGCGTGAACCCGGTGCAGGTGGCGTGGTTCGACACCTATCCGGCCGACAATTCGGCCGGCTACGCGGGGCTGTGGAGCAACTACCCGTTCTTCCCGAGCGGCACCGTGCTCGGAAGCGACATCCAACGCGGCCTCTTCATCTGGGACGTGGGCAACGACACGCTCGAGTTCGCCTATCCCGACGGTCTGCCGACGATGCTCGCGCCGTCCGGCGGCCAAGCCGTGAAGGTCGAGATCACGGAGCTCGGTGACGCGGAGCTCGATCCGTCCACGCCGACGCTCGTGCTCGAGGTCGACGGCGCCACGATCGAGGTGGCGATGACGCCGCTCGGCGGCTCGCTCTGGCAGGCGATCACGCCGCCGCTTCCGTGCGGCGAGGAGGTCGGACTTCGCTTCGAGGCGTCGACGACAACCGGCGGCGTCGCGATGGATCCGGCGGCGCCGTCCTTCTACATCGCAAGCGCGACGCTCGGCATCGAGGAGGCCTGGATCGACTCGATGGAGTCGAGCACCGGCTGGTCGACGATCGTGCCCGACGACAACGCGCTCACCGGTCGATGGACCCGCGTCGATCCGATCGGCACCGCGGCGCAACCCGAGAACGATCACACGCCCGCCCCCGGCCTGTTGTGCTTCGTGACCGGCCAGGGAAGCGTCGGCGGTTCGCTCGGCGAAGCCGACGTCGACGGCGGCAAGACGACGCTCACCTCGCCGCTCCTGAACGCTTCGTCGCTCGAGCAGGCGTGGATCGAGTACTGGCGCTGGTACTCGAACGACACGGGATCGAACGCGAACACGAACAGCATGCTCGTGCAGATCTCGAACAACGACGGCGCGAGCTGGACCACGATCGAGACGGTCACCGAGAACCTCGGCGTCTGGGAGCGGAAGGCCTGGCGCATCGACGACTTCGTGGCGCCGAGCGCGACGATGCGGATCCGCTTCGTGGCGAGCGACGTCACCGGCGCGGTCGTCGAGGCGGGCGTCGACGACGTGCGGATCTTCGGATACCTCTGCGACGACGCGCTGCCCGGCGACTTCAACGGCGACGGCGTCGTCGACGGTTCGGACCTCGGAACGCTGCTGGGCGAGTGGGGCCCGTGCCCGGGCTGCGCCGCGGATCTCGACGGCAACGGCGAAGTGGACGGCTCCGATCTCGGCGTGCTGCTCGGCAACTGGAGCTGATGGATGCTGCTCCTGCCGACGGGCGTGTTGACGGCGCTCTGCGTCGCCGATCCGCCCGCGCCGGCGACCGCTCCCGCCACCGACGCGCCAACGCCGAACTCGGCTCACGTACCGATCCCGGGCACCGCGCTCGCCGTCGAGCTCGTCGAAGTTCCCGCGCTCGTCGACGGTGCGACGCTCTGGGTCGGTCGCACGGAGATTCCCTGGGAAGTGCTCGACGTCTTCGTGCACGGCCTCGACGAGGGCGAATCGACGCCCGAGGCCGACGCGGTCACGCGGCCGAGCAAGCCCTACATCAGCATGGACCGCGGCTTCGGCCACCACGGATTCCCCGCGATCAGCGTGAGCCATCGCAACGCCACGGAATTCTGCCGCTGGCTCCGCGCAAAGACGGGCGCCGCGTTTCGGCTTCCCACGCGGGCGGAGTGGAGCGCGCTCTGCGCGAGGTCGGCGATCTCGGCGGAGGCGCGCCCGGCGCACGCATGGCTCGCGGAGAACTCGGAGCGGCGCACGCATGAGGTCGGGTCCAGGAAGGCGGACGCCGCCGGACTGCACGATCTGCTCGGAAACGCGTGCGAGTGGGCCACCGACGGCGAGTCCTTCGTGGTGATGGGCGGCTCGTACCGCGACTCGGCGGCGTCGCTCTCGTGCGATTTCGCCGTGCCCGCGAACAAGGAGTGGAACGCAAGCGATCCGCAGATTCCGCGCGGCGAGTGGTGGCTCGCCGACGGTGGATTCGTCGGCTTCCGCGTGGTCTGCGAGTCCGTTCCGACGCAGACGCAGCGGCGCTCGCCGCAGCAGTCGACGAAGGAATCGTCCGGAGACTCGAAGAAGAGGACGGAGAACGGGGCGGAGAAGGAGTCGAAGCCGTGAGCTCGATCGATCGTCGCAGGTTCGTGAAGGGAACGGTCGCCACGGGCGCCCTGATCGCGGCGGCGCCCAGGGTCTGGGGCTCGGCGCGTGCCGACGACCGCATCAAGATCGGCCTGGTCGGCTGCGGCGGGCGTGGCCGCGGCGCCGCCGTGCAGGCGCTCAGCGCCGATCCCGGCGCCCAGCTCTGGGCGATGGCGGACGTGTTCCCCGATCCGCTCGACGCCACCTTCGCCGCGATCACGCAGGCCGCCGAGATCGCCGATCAGGTCGAGGTGCCGCCGGAGCGGCGCTTCGTCGGCTTCGACGCCTATCGGCGCGTGGTCGAGTCCGGGGTCGATCTCGTCCTGCTCGCCTCGCCGCCGCAGTTCCGGCCGGCGCATCTCGAAGCGGCGGTCGACGCGGGCAAGCACGTCTTCTGCGAGAAGCCCGTCTGCGTCGACGTGCCCGGGTACCACCGCGTGATGCGCGCGATCCGCAACGCCGCCGCACGGAACCTCAACCTGATGAGCGGCTTCTGCTGGCGCTACAGCACGCCCGAGCGCGACTTCGTGCGCGAGCTGCGGAACGGACGCATCGGCGACATCACCGCGATCGACGCGAAGTACCTCACCTCGCCGCTCGGCACCCGCGCGCGGCAACCGTCGTGGAGCGACATGGAGTTCCAGCTCCGCAACTGGCAGCACTTCACCTGGCTCTCCGGCGATCACATCGTCGAGCAGGCGGTGCACTCGATCGACAAGATCCTCTGGTTCATGGACGGGCGGCTTCCGGTGCGGTGCACGGCCGTCGGTGGTCGCGGCGTGCGCGAGCAGATTCCGGAGCGCGGCGACAGCTACGACCATTTCGCGGTGGTCTACGAGTACGACGACGGCGCCCGATGCACGCTGCTCTGCCGGCAGCAGTCGAACACGCACATGGAGAACACCGACGCCGTGATCGGAACCAAGGGCCACGGATTCGTGAACGGCTGGGGACCGACGCACTGGCTGAAGGGCGAGGCGCCGTGGACCTGGTCGTCGAACACGGCGCCGCCGAACATGTACCAGGTGGAGCACGACGAGCTCATGCAGGCGATCCGGGGAATCCGGCCTCGCATCGCCGACGACTTCATGGCCGACAGCTGCCTCATGGCCATCATGGGGCGCGAAGCGGCGTACCTCGGCGCGGCGATCGAATGGGGCCGGCTGCTCGATTCGCAGCTCGACCTCTCGCCGCGCTCGTTCGAGATGGGCCCGATGCCCTTCCCGGCGGTGCGACATCCGGGTCGAAGAACGGTGCAGGCATGACGGCGCCTTCCCGCAGGGGCTTCCTGCGCAGCGGCGCCGCGATGCTCGCCGGAAGCGCGGCGCTCGGATCGATCTCCGGGCTCGGCGCGACGGCGGCGAGCGCGCCCGCCTCCGCGCGCGGCGCTCGTGCGCGACGCGACGACGAGCTCGCCGTCGGCGTGATCGGCTGCGGCGGGCGCGGCACGGGCGCCGCGACCGATGCGCTCAGGGCCGATCCGTCGGTGCGGATCGCGGCGCTCGCCGACGCGTTCCCCGACCGCATCGAACGAGCGCGCACGGCGCTGGCGGAGCACGACGCGTCGCGCGCGACGGTCGATGCGTCGCGATGCTTCACGGGATTCGACGCGGCGACGAAGCTGCTCGCGCTCGATCTCGACGTGGTGATCCTCGCCACGCCTCCCGGGTTCCGGCCGGGACACTTCTCCGCCGCGGTCGACGCGGGCCGCCACGTCTTCCTGGAGAAGCCGGCCGCGGTCTGTCCCGCGGGCGTGCGGCAGGTGATCGACGCCAGCCGGCGCGCCGACGAGAAGGGCCTCTGCGTGGTCGCGGGAACGCAGCGACGCCATCAGAAGAGCTACCTCGAGGCGATGCGCCGCCTTCGCGACGGCGCGATCGGGCGCCCCGTCGCCGCCCGCAGCTTCTGGAACATGGGCGATCTCTGGGTCGTCGCGCCGGATCCCGCGCGAAGCGACGTGGAGAACCAGTTGCGCAACTGGCTCTACCACACCTGGCTTTCGGGCGACCACATCGTCGAGCAGCACGTGCACAACATCGACGTGGTGAACTGGGCCTTCGATGCCCATCCGATCCGGGCCTGCGCGGTCGGCGGGCGCCAGTCGCGCACGGACCCGAAGTACGGCCACGTCTACGACCACTTCGCGGTCGACTTCGAGTATCCCGACGGCCGCTTCGCCCTGAGCATGGCGCGGCAGCAGAAGGGGACCACCGAGCGCGTGGAGGAGATCATCCACGGCGCCGACGGCATGATGCGACTTTCGCCCGGCGAAGCGGAGGTGCGAGGCTCGCGTCCGTGGCGCTACGACGGCCCCAACCCAAGCCCGTTCGTGGCCGAGCACGCGGCGCTCTTCGACGCGATCCGCGGCGGCACGCGCGTGAACGAGAGCCGCACGATCGCCGAGAGCACGCTCAGCGCCATCATGGGACGCATCGCCGCGTACACCGGGCAGGACCTCACCTGGGATCAGGCCATGTCGCACGAGCTCGACATGCGACCCCCGGCGGATCTGTCGTTCTCGTCGCGCCCGCAGGATCCGGTGGCGATTCCGGGGCGCGCGGCGAAGGCGTGACGATCACCTCGATCCCGGGAAGGGATGCGACGAGCGCATCGCGCTCCGCGTCGTTCATGAGCGTGGCGGCGGTGGCAAGCGCGTCGGCGAGCGCCGCCGCCCCGCAGGCGTCGCATGCGGATCGACGCTCGCGAGGGGAAACGATCACGGTCACGCCGGGGGCGCCTCGCGAGCCGACGCCGGTCGACGGCTCGAGGATGTGCGAGCGGCGCTCGCCGTCGACTTCGATCCACTGCTCCCGGTCGCCGCTCGAGGAGATTCCCGATCCCGGCGCAAGTTCGACGAGCCGGCCGCTCGCGGCGATTCGCACGCGCCAGCCGGCGCGGCCGGGCGGGGCGTCTCCGATCGCCGCGTCGCCCGCGATCTGCACGAGCGCCGTGCCGTGGTTCCGTCGCCGCAGCTCGTCGAGCGCGAGATCCGCCGCCATTCCCTTGCCGATGCCGCCGAAGTCGAAGCGAAGTCCGTGAACGCGGATCACGAGTCGGCCCTCATGCACCTCGATGTGCTCGGCGCCGCTTGCGGACCTGGCGCGCTCGAACTCGTCCGCGCTCGGCACGGATCCCTCGCGGGCATGGCGCCTCCAGAGGCGCGTGAGCGCGCCGAGTGCGGGATCGAAGCGGCCGCTCGTGCTGGCACGAACGCACATCGAGCAGCGAAGCGCCGCCGTCAGCACGGGGGAGGTCGCGACGGCGAAGGGAAGCGGCGATCGATCGAGTTCCGCGCCGAGCCGCTCGATCTCGGAGTCGACGCGCCAGTCGCTCAACGCCGCGTCGACCTCGGCGATTCGATCGAACGCCGCGCGGGCGGCGGCCACGGCGCCCGATCGATCGCGGGCGAGCAGCACGATCCGCGCGTCGCAGCCCATGTGCACCTCGCGGAACTCGAATCGCTCGAGCGACGGAGCGCACGCCGCAAGCGGCGCCGCGAGCACGATCGACGCGGCGCCTCGCGCCGAGCACGCTCCTGGCCGGCCGCATGCGCGCCTCGGCATCGGCGACGCGCCTACGAACCGACCTCGACCTCGAGCAGGCTCGCGTCGTCGGCGAAGTCGTCGTGTCCCTGCACGGAACGGCTCCGCGCCAGCACCGCGTCGAGGAATCCCTGGCGCTTCGCCTTGGTCACGCCGTCGAGGTACTCGTCGAGCGTCCAGATCGAGCCGTTCGGCCGCCGAACCTCGTAGAGGCCGTCGCTGTAGAGCAGCAGTCTCGTTCCGGGCGGCGTCGGAGTGCGCACGCGCTCCCACGACATTCCGTCGGCGGCGCCGATCATGAGCCCCTGCGAATCGAGGCGCGAGGCGTCGCCGCCGGGGCCGAGCAGCACCGCGGGCGGATGTCCGGCGTTCGACCATTCGAGCGAGGCCGACGCCACGTCGAGCACGCCGTAGAAGAGCGTGAAGAACATGCCGTTGTGCTGCGACATCTGGAACGCCGCGTTGAGCCCGGCGAGCACCGCCGACGGATCGGACGCGTCGGCGCCCGGAATCGAGCTCGTGCGGATCATGTTCATCGCGCTCACGGCGAGCAGCGCGGGACCGACGCCGTGGCCGCAGACGTCGAGCAGGTAGACCGCCAGCCGATTCGCGTCGAGCCAGTGGTAGCCGAAGCAGTCGCCGCCGAGCGCCGCCGACGGAATGAACCGCCAATCGGTGTTCACGCGGCCGGAGATGGGCGCGGGCAGGAGCGATTGCACGTATTCGGCGGCGCGCCGCACCTCCTCGAGCAGATGGGCGCGGCTCTCGTCGAGCGCGCGGTACGCGGCCGCGCGTTCGATCTGCGCGATGTATCCGTTCGAGTGGTAGCGAAGCCGCGCGAGCACCTCGAGCGCGTCGGGAAGCTTCACCAGGTAGTCGTTCGCGCCGCGCGCGAACGCCTCGGCCTTCGTGGCCGGCTCCTCCTTCGAGCTCAGCACCACGAGCGGCGTCTCGCGCGTTCCCTCGGTGGCACGGTAGTCGCGCACGAGATCGAGCCCGTCCACGCCCGGCATCACCAGGTCCTGGAGGATCACCGTCGGCTTGAAGCGGAGCGCCGACTCGATCGCCTTGAGCGGATCGCGGCAGTACTCGAAGGCGAACTGCGCGTGCGGCTCGAGCATGCGCCGCACCGCCTCGCCGATGATCGGCTGATCGTCGACGAGCAGGATGCGGTGCGTCGGTGCGTCGTTCGTGGATGGATTCGCGTCGGACATGGTTCAGGTGTTCGATCGGCGCGGCGACTCGGCGATCCGCAGGATCTCGCCGGCGATGAGCGGAAGGGGAAGCACGGCGGCCGCGGCGCCGAGTCGATCGGCCGCGCCCGGCATGCCCCAGACGACGCTCGTCGATCGGTCCTGCGCAATCGTGTGCCAGCCGGCGTTGCGAAGTTCGAGCAGTCCCTCCGCGCCGTCGCGTCCCATGCCGGTGAGCAGCGCCGCCGCGCACGGCTCGATGCGCGACGAGACGAGGCTGCGGAAGAGCACGTCGACCGATGGTCGGTGGATCGCATCCGCGGGTTCGGCTCGCTGCACGAGGCGCCCGCGCGGATCGACGAGCAGGTGGGCGTCGCTTCCCGCGATCGAGCAGACGCCGGCCTGCAGCGGATTGCCGTGCGCGGCGATCTCCACGCGCCGTCCCGTCTCGCGGGAGAGCCACGAGACGAGCCCGGGCACGAATCCCGCGTCGAGGTGGTGCACCGCCACGATCGCGAAGGGGGGATTCTTCGGCATGGCCGCGAGGATCGTGGCGAGCGCCGCCGGACCGCCCGTGGAAGCGCCGATCGCGACGATCCTCGGGGTCGGCCCGCCG
>VGXK01000046.1 GCA_016873355.1 Phycisphaerae bacterium
GCGCATTCTCGCGCCGTCGGCGATTCCCGCGGGAATCTTCACGTCGATGTGCTCGCTCGACCCGCCGGGCGAGCGCAGCGAGATCGACGAGCTGCCGCCGAGCGCGGCGGTCTCGAACGCGATCGTCGTCTCGGCCTCCGCGTCCGCGCCGGGACCGCTCGGCTCGTGCGACCACGGCTCGCCGCGCGACGAGAACCCGAAGCCCGCGCCGGGTCCCCGGCCTCCGGCGCGGCGACCGCCTCGCGCCCCCGCGCCTCCGCGCCCGCCTGCGCCGAAGAGATCGCCGAAGTTCTCGAAGATCGACTGGAAGGTCTCGGGATCGACCTGCTGCCACGACCCCTGCGCACCACCGCCGCCGAAGCCCGCGCCCGCCGCCGCGTCCGCGCCGCTTCGAACGCCCGCGTGTCCGAACTGGTCGTATCGGCCGCGCTTCTGTTCGTCGGAAAGGATGTCGTAGGCCTCCTGCACCTCGGCGAACTTCGCCGCGGCGTCCGGCCCCTTGTTCACGTCCGGATGCAGCGTGCGCACGAGCCTGCGATGGGCCTTGCGGATCTCATCCTGCGACGCGCCTCGCGCCACGCCCAGGATCTCGTAGTAATCGCGAGCCATCGACGGGGCGAAGTATAGAGATGGCGTTCGCTACGATTCGGCCATGGCCGCATCGAAGCACGGCTGCTCGAAGGTCGCCGTCTCGCTTCCGATCGTGAACGGGGGAGCCGCGGGCGGCGCCGCGACCGGCGCCGGTGCGAACTCGCGCGGCGCCGACTCCGGATCGGGCTCGCACGCCGGCGCGCCGCGCGTGCGGGCGAGCAAGTCCACCAAGTGGCGCTTCCTCGCGCTCTTCGCCGTGCAGGCGCTGATGATCCTGCACCTGCTCCAGTGGCTCTGGAGCGGGGAGACGCTCACGCCGGTCGAACCGTCGGAGGGAATGGAGTTCGTGAAGCGAGGCGTGCTCAACGCGGGCGCCGTGCTCTTCGCGATCGCGCTCCTGTCGACGGTGATCTTCGGCCGATGGTTCTGCGGCTGGGGCTGCCACATCCTTCTGCTCCAGGACGGCTGCGCCTGGATTCTCAAGAAGCTCGGGCTGCGGCCGCGCGCCTTCCGATCACGACTGCTCGTCTGGGTTCCGCTCGGTCTCGGTCTCTACATGTTCGTCTGGCCGCTCGCCTATCGATGGGCGATCGCGCCCTACACGCGACCGCGCCTCGCGCCCTGGGTGGCCACGAACGAGTTCACCACCGAGCATTTCTGGGCGTCGTTTCCCGGCGTGCTCATGGCGATTCCGTTCCTCGTCGTCTGCGGATTCGCGACCATCTACTTCCTCGGCCAGAAGGGCTACTGCACCTACGCGTGCCCCTACGGCGGCTTCTTCGCGCCGCTCGATCGATTTTCGCGCATGCGCATCCGCGTGACCGACGCGTGCGAGCACTGCGGCCACTGCACCGCGGTCTGCACGAGCAACGTGCGCGTGCACGAGGAGGTCGCCAGGTTCGGCATGGTCGTCGATCCGGGCTGCATGAAGTGCCTCGACTGCGTGAGCGTCTGCCCGAACGACGCGCTCCACGTGGGGTGGGGAGCGCCCGCGGCCGGCGCGGCGGGGAAGCCGCACGCGGTCGTCGGCCCGCCGGGGCATCGACACGAACTGAACGAGCATGCGCCCGAACTCTCGCTGCGCGAGGAGGTGGCCGTGCTCGCGATCGGCGTGGTCACGATTCTCGCGCTGAATGCGCCGTTCATGCCCTCGCTGCCGCTTCGCCTCTTCCCCGCCGACGGAATCAAGGTCTCGCTGCCGCTGCTCTTCGCGAGCGGCATCGCCGCGATCACGGCGTTCCTGGCGTGGAAGGCGTGGCGGCTGCTGCGCCGATCGAACGAGGGATTCCACTCGATCGTGCTGCGGCGAGCGGGGCGCATCACCGCCGCGGGCTGGTCGTGGCTGCTGCTCGCGGGCGCCGCGCTCGTGCTCGTGGCCGGCGTCGGCGCGCAGAACGCGGCCCTTGCGGTGGCGGTGCTCGCCGATCGTTCGATCAACGCCTCCGCGTCGAAGGTCTTCAGCCGCAGCGGAATGCTTCCGTCGCCGGAGGAGCTCGTCGTCATCGAGCGAGCCGACCGCGCGTACGAGTTCGCGTCGCTCATCGGTCGCGGCGGAATCGGATTCGTGCCGTCGGTGCAGCCGTCCATCGACGTGCGCCGTTCGTACCTGGCGGCGACGCGGCGCGACTTCGTCGGCTGCGAGCAGTTCCTCCGCGCCGCGTGGAACGCGTGGCCGGACGAAGTTCCGTTCCGTCCGGAGCTGGCCGCGGACATCTCGCGCGCGCTCTGGGCTCGAGGCGACCTGGAGGCGATGGACGCCTGGCACGCCGAGCAGATCGCGGCGCATCCGGCCTCCACGCACCCGCACTGGAGCGCGTTCCATCGCGATCGCATCGCGGTGGCGCAGGCCGACGAGGACGTGCCGCGCCAGATCGAGGCGGCGCGGTCGTGGCTTGCGTGGGATCCGTCGAGTCTCGAGGCGATGCGTCATCTCTCGCTCGCGCTCGTGCAGCACGGCGAGGGGCCGCAGATCGACGAAGGGATCGCGCTCGTGCATCGAACGCTCGAGATCGAGCCGGGAAACGCGGGGGCCTGGCGCGCGATCGCCACGGGCGAGGCACGCGCCGGTCGATTGGAGGACTCCGTACGGGCGCTGCGGGCCTCGCTCGAGCTGGCGCCGGACGACTGGCGCTCCTGGCAGTCGCTCGGGGATCTGCTTCGCGCGCTCGGTCGCGACGAGGATGCGGCGCAGGCGCTCTCGGAATCCACGCGCCTGCGCGACCTGGAACTCGCTCGACCGCGCCCCGAGTGATCGCGTCGTGCGGCGTCCGCGGCGCTCAGCCGCCCTCGGCCTTGCGGAAGATCTCGTAGAGGCTCGCGGCGTCGGGCGCCGCGTACGCCCGCTCGCGCAGCGCCGGATCGCTCAGCAGGCGGCTCACGCGCCCGAGCGCCTGGATGTGCATCGAGATCTTGTCGACGGGCGACACGAGCAGCACGAGCAGCCGCACCGGCTTCTTGTCGATCGCGTCGAAGTTGATCGGCGCCGTGGGGCGACCCACCGCCATCGCCAGCTCGCGCACCGCGGCGCACTTGCCGTGCGGAATCGCGAGTCCCTCGCCGATCCCGGTCGAGCGCTGCGTTTCGCGCTCCCAGACCGCCTTCTTCACCGCGTCGGCGTCCGCGATCCGCCCGTCGGTGGCGAGCAGATCGACGAGTTCATCGATGGCGCCCTGCTTGTCCGGAGAGGCGAGCGGCACCCTGATGCATTGCGGTCGGAGGATCTCGAGGATGTTCATGGGGACGAATCGCCGATCGTATCACAGGAGGATGCTGCCGCCGCCGTCGCGGTACTCGGCGGGATCGTCGCCGGGCAGACCGGTCGGACGAAGCGTCTCGATCGAGGCGGCGCGGCCGAGTCGGCGCTCGAGGAGCGGCACGATCGCCTCGTTCTCCTCCGGTTCGAGACTGCAGGTGGCGTAGAGCACGCGACCTCCCGGCGACAGCAGCGGCAGGTGCGACTCGACGATGCGCGCCTGGAGCTCGACGAGCGACGCGAGTCGCTTCGAATCGAATCGCGCCTTCGCTTCGGGGCGCCGCGCGAGCACGCCCGAGTTCGAGCAGGGCACGTCGAGGATCAGCAGGTCGACGCCGCGCAGCTCGAGGATCTCCCGCGACGACTTCACCGACACGCGAGGATGACCGCGGAACGCCGTCTCGAGCGCTCGGGCTCGTTCGGCATCCCGATCGCCGGCCACGATCTGCGCATTCGGGTGGAGCTCCGCGCACTGGCGCGTCTTCGTGCCGCGACCGGCGCACGCGTCGACGATCAACCGTGGCGCGAGCCCGGCCGTCCGCGCCACCGCGCGGGCGCTTCCCGGATCCTGCACGCGAAGCGACGCATCCCGCCCAAGCGCCGCCGAGAGCTCCGCGAACGGCCCGGTCCACACCGCGAATCCCGGATCGCGATGCGGCGCCGCATGCGGCGAATCCCGCAGAAACGAGCGCGGATCGGCCACGAGTCGCGGCGGCTGCATGACGCCGTGCGCGGCGATCGCAGCGGCGGTCGGTTCGCCGTGGCGCTCGATCCAGCGCCGGACGAGCGCCGTCGAGTGGCTCGAGTCGATCGCCAGCCGCTCCGCGAAATCCTCCGGCAGTCTCGGCCCGTCGAGCCGCACCGCCGAGCCGTCCGCGCGAAGCAGCAGGTCGCGGCGCCGCCACCAGTCGAGCGGTCGGGGCATGCGCTCCGCGAGCCAGCCGACGATGCGCCGAAGCACCGCGTTCGTGATCCGTCCCGCGCCCGGGCGGATGCGCCGCTTCGTCCACTCCACGGTCTCGTTCACGACCGCGTGCGCGGGTTCGTCCATGAAGGCGATCTGCGCGACGGCCGACATGAGCGCCGCTCGAAGCGGCGCCTCGAGCGAGCCAGCCTCGCGCTCCGCGGCGCACCCCACGAGCCACTCCGCGCAGCGCCACCGGCGGATCGATTCGAGCACGATCGCCGCGGCGAGTCCGCCTTCGCCACGATCATGAAAGGGAAGATCCGGCCACGACGGCACGAGCGATGCGAGCCGATCGATCGCGTCGGCGCGCATCGCGAGGGCTCCGCGTCAGATTCGGTGTCCCGCCTGCTTCGCCGAACGCGCGAGCGCCTTCGCCCGGTCGGTGCGCTCCCACGAGAAGGTGCCCGGTCCGCCCTCCTCCGGTCGCCTGCCGAAGTGCCCGTGCACCGCCGTCGCCGCGTAGATCGGCTTGAGCAGACCGAGCGTGCGGATGATTCCCGCGGGCGTGAGGTCGAAGTGCCGGCGCACCTCGCGCGAAAGCCATTGCTCGTCCACCTTGCCGGTGCCGTGCGTCTCGACGAGCACGCTCACCGGCTCCGCCACGCCGATCGCGTAGGAGAGCTGCACCTCGCAGACATCCGCGAGCCCGGCCGCGACCACGTTCTTGGCGATGTATCGCGCCATGTACGCGGCCGAGCGATCCACCTTCGAGGGATCCTTGCCGCTGAAGGCGCCGCCGCCGTGCCGCCCGCGCCCGCCGTAGGTGTCGACGATGATCTTGCGCCCGGTCAGGCCGCAGTCGCCGTGCGGTCCGCCCGTCTCGAACTGTCCCGTCGGATTCACGAGGATCTTCGTCCTGGGATTCCACCAGCGCCCGAGCACCGGCTTGATGATGTGCTTCGTCACGAGCGCCTTGAGCGCCTTCTGCTTCGCCGCGCCGTTCCAGACGGGATCGTGCTGCGTGGAGAGCACCACCGCGTCGACGCGAACGGGCTTGAGCCCTTCGTACTCCACCGTCACCTGGCTCTTCGCGTCGGGCCGAAGTCCCTTGATGACGCCCCGGCGGCGCACCGCGGTCTGCCGTTCGACGAGCTTGTGGGCGAGCTCGATCGGCAGCGGCATGAAGTTCTTCGTCTCGCGGCAGGCGAAGCCGAACATCATGCCCTGGTCGCCGGCGCCCTGCGCCTTCCTCTTGCCGTTGACCTTCGTGTCGACGCCCCGCGCGATGTCGGGGCTCTGCCGGCCGATCACCACGCTCACGCCGCAACTGTGACCGTCGAATCCCTTCGTCGCGTCGTCGTAGCCGGCCTCGACGACCGTGCGCCGCACGATCGCGGGAATGTCGACGTAGCCCGCGCAGGTCACTTCGCCGGCGATCACGGCGAGGCCGGTCGTCACGAGCGTCTCGCAGGCGACGCGGCTGTGCGGATCCTCGCGCAGCATCGCGTCGAGCACGGAGTCCGAAATCTGGTCGGCGAGCTTGTCGGGATGGCCCATCGACACGCTCTCGCTCGTGAAGAGGTAGGTTCGTCTGCTCATGGCGGCGCTTCTCGGTCCTCGGGTATCGGGGGGCGGACATGCTACTCGGAGGCCGATCGAACGGAAGGATCAGCAGGAACGAGCGAGCGTCGTAGGGCGAATGAGCCCGTGGCCTGCTCGTCTTGGCCCCTGCTCCGGCCGGGGCTAGGCTTGACGGTCACGCCCGCCATGCGAACTCGCGCGTCCATCTGGAGACTTCGGAAGATGCTCGGCGCGCTCGTGCTCGCGGCGATGACGATCGACGGCGCCGCGTTCGCTGCGCCCGATGAACCGCCCGCGCCCGATTACCTGCTCGTCAAGCTCTCTCCCGGCGCCCGCGCGACGACGAACGATCGAGGCGCGGTGGAGATCTCCGTGAACGGCGCCGCCGCGCCCGGTTCCGAAGCGGTGCTCGCGTCGATCGGCGCGATTTCGGTCGAGCGGGCGTCGAGCGTGGCGCACGCGAACGCGGCTCGTGCGGCGGCGATCGGCCTCGACCGCTGGGTGAAGCTGCGGCTCGAGCCCGGACGCGATCCGCTCGCGGCGCTCGCGCCGATTCGCCTCGTTCCGGGAGTGGAGATCGCCGAACTCGACGGCGTGGGCGGACTCGCCGACTTCGTGCCGAACGATCCGAACTTTCCGTCGCAGTGGTCGCTGCTCAACACCGGCCAGAGCGCGGGCGGCGTGGCGGGGTCGATCGGCGCGGACGTGAAGGCGCCGGCGGCCTGGGACATCTCGACCGGCGGCGGCGAGATCGTGGTCGCCGTGCTCGACTCGGGAGTCTTCGAGCATGCCGACCTTGCCGGTCGCGTGCTGCCCGGATGGAACGTTCCGCAGGCGAACGACAACACCGCCGACGGCTGCGCGAGCCACGGCACGCACGTCTCCGGCATCGTCGGCGCGCTCGGCGACAACGGCGTCGCGATCGCGGGACTCTGCTGGGACGTGAAGATCCTGCCGGTCGTCGTCGTCAATCCATGCTCCGGCTTCGAGTCGTGGGTGGCCGACGGCATCACCTGGGCGGTCGACCACGGCGCCGAGATCATCAACATGAGCCTGCAGTACTCGGCGGGCACGCAGTACCTGCACGACGCGGTGATCTACGCGGACATGGCCGGCATTCCCATGCTCGCGGCCACCGGCAACTCGAACGCCACGCCGCCGTCGTTCCCGTCGCGCTGGGCGGAGACGATCGCGGTCGCCGCCACGAACAACCTCGACGAGCGCTGGCCGAGCTCGAACTACGGCGCGGAAGTCGACATCGCGGCGCCGGGCGTCTCGATTCTCTCGCTGAGTTCGAGCGGCGGCACCACGGTCAAGAGCGGCACGAGCATGGCCGCGCCGCACGCGAGCGGCATCGTCGCCCTGCTCCGGAGCGTGAATCCCGCGCTCACGAGCGCCGAGATCCGCGACATCCTTCAGTCGTCCGCCGACGACGTGAACGCTCCCGGATTCGACGTCTTCACCGGATACGGGCGCGTGAACGCGCACGCGGCGCTCGAGCTCGCGCTCGACACCGGCTCCGTTCCGGGCGACCTCGACGGCGACGGCATCGTGAACGGCGCCGATCTCGGCACGCTGCTGGGATTCTGGGGATCGTGCGAGGATTGCGACAAGTGCGCGGCGGACTTCGACGGCAATTGCGCGGTCGACGGCTCCGACCTGGGCGCGCTCCTGGGGTACTGGACTGGCTCGTAGCACGGAGGTCCGCGCCATGGCGGTGCGAATGCAGCTCTCGCGCATCTTCATCCGCGAGATGAGCGACATGCAGATCATCGAGCTCTCCGAAGGGGAGGGCGGGCGCACCTTTCCGATCGTGATCGGTCTGCCGGAGGCGTTCGCGATCGAGCGTCGCCTGAAGGGCATCGCGGTGCCGCGCCCGCAGACGCACGACCTGCTCGCGAGCGTCATCCGCGAGCTCGGCGGTACGCTCGTGCGCATCGAGATCAACGACCTGCGCGAAGGGACCTTCTTCGCGCGCCTGATCGTGGAGCGCGACGGCGAGACGGTGAGCATCGACAGCCGGCCGAGCGACGCGATCGCGCTCGGAGTGTCGCAGGACGTGCCGATCCTCGTCGACGAGCGCGTGCTCGCCGAGGCGTCGGCGCCCGCCGGCGCGTCGAACGACGCCATTCCCGACATCGACCCCGACGAGACCGAGGAGGAGGATTGAGCGCCGCGCCGCGCGTCGTCTGCTTCGATCTCGGCGGCGTGGTGGTGCGGATCTGCGGCTCCTTCCGAGAGGGATGCGACGCGGCGGGCGTCACGCCGGCGGTCGATCTCGATCGCGAGCTCGACCTCGCGGCGCTCTCGGCGATCGTGCACGGGCATCAGTCGGGCGAGCTCGCGTGCGACGACTTCCACGATCGCGTGAGCCGACTCGCGGGCGGTCGCGTCTCCGCCGCGGAACTCAGGCGCGTGCACGACGCGTGGATCCTCGGCGAGTACGACGGCATGGCCGAGCTGCTCGAGGAGCTCCACGGCGCCGGCATCGAGACGGCGTGCCTGAGCAACACGAATCCCTCGCACTGGCGAGCCATGCGTGGAATGCCGGCGTTCGATCGCATCCGGCATCGGCACGCGTCGCACCTGCTGCGGCTCTGCAAGCCCGATCCGCGGATCTTCCGCGCGTTCGAGCGGGAGACGGGATTCGAGACCGGATCGATCCTCTACTTCGACGATCTCGTGCCGAACGTGCTCGCCGCCGCGAACGCGGGATGGCGCGCCGAGCTCGTCGATCCGAATCGCCCCACGGTCCCGCAGGTCCGCGCCGCGCTGCGACGGCACGGAGTGCCGGCGTGAGCGCGTCCGCCGCGCGTCCGCCGAAGGATTCGCTTCCCGATCCGTTGCCGGCGCGTCGACTGCTCGACGAACCCGAGATCGCGGGCCGCATCAAGGCCCGTCCGGAGGACTTCCTCGTCGACGAGATCCCGCTCTACGAGGCGAGCGGCGAGGGCGAGCATCTCTACCTGCGCGTGCGCAAGATCGGCATGGCGCACGGGGAGATGATGTCGCTGCTCGCGATGCACTACGGAGTCTCGCTCGGAGCGATCGGCTTCGCCGGCATGAAGGATCGAACCGGGGTCACGCATCAGACGGTCTCCGTGCACCTTCCGGGGGTCGAGGCGCCGCCGCCGCCGGCGCACGATCGACTCGAGGTGCTCTGGCAGGCGCGGCACGGCAACAAGCTGCGGCGCGGGCATCTCCGCGGCAATCGCTTCTCGATCCGACTGCGCGAGATCGATCCGCTCAAGGCGCCCGCGCTCTGGCGCCGAATGCAGCGGCTCGTGGCGAGCGGCGTGCCCGACTACTTCGGTCCGCAGCGCTTCGGCTACCGGCGCAACAACCATCGGCTGGGACAGTTGTTCGTTCACGGCCGCCACGACGAAGTGCTCGCGGAACTCCTGGGCTCGCACGGCTCGCCGTTTCCGGAGCATCAGCGACCGCACCGGGAACTCTTCGACGCGGGGCGGTACGCGGAGAGCCTGCCGCTCTGGAGCCGCGCCGACGTGGCGGAGCGGGCGGCGCTTCGCGTGCTCGCCGCCGGGGGCGACTCCCGCCGCGCCGTTCGCGCCGTCTCGCGCGAGGACCGCGACTTCTGGATCAGCTCGCTGCAGTCGGCGATCTTCAATCGCGTGCTCGACGAGCGCCTCGAGCACGGCTCGTTCGCATCGCTCGACGTGGGCGACGTGGCGTTCCGTCACGACAACGGCTCGCTCTTCCTGGTGGGGGAGCAGGATCTCGTCGACGATCCGGAGCGCGGACCGATCTCGAAGCGGCTCTCCGACTTCGAGATCTCGCCGAGCGGACCGCTTCCCGGGCCCGGACTTCTCCCGGCGCTCGGGCGCACGCTCGAGCGCGAGATGGCCGCGATCGATCGCTTCGAGGCGAGGCCGCTGCTCGATCCGGAGACGCGCGGACCCGCGGGCACGCGCCGTCCGTTCCGAGTGCGTGCGTCCAATCCCGCGATCGAGGCGTCGCAGGACGAGCACGGCTCGTTCGTGCGGTTGGCGTTCGACCTGCCGAAGGGCGCTTACGCCACGGTGCTGCTTCGCGAGTTGATCAGCGACGCCGACGACGCGTCGTGAGTCCGGCCGCGATCACGAGCAACGCGATCGCGCCGGGTGTGGGCACGGGAGGCGGACCGCCGCCGCCGCCGCCGCCACCACCACCTCCGCCGCCG
>VGXK01000047.1 GCA_016873355.1 Phycisphaerae bacterium
CAATTCGCTCTCATCCGGTTTGCCGGCGACGATGATCGCGCCGTCGTCGCCGCCTCGCTCGATCGCTTCCGGTGCGTCGAGACGCAGGCCACCCTTGCGCCGTGTCGGGCCGTGGCAGTCGATGCAGCGCGCCTCGAAGATCGCCGCCACCTTGGGCCAGAGCGACGCCGGTGTTCGCGCCGCGCCCCCGGAGTCGGCAGGCGCCGCCGATTCGCCATCGCTCGGCGCCGCCGATTCGCCATCGTTCGGCGCCGCCGATTCGCCATCGCTCGGCGCTGCCGAATCGCCATCGCTCGGCGCCGACGAATCAATGCGTCCAGGAGTTGCCGCGCCGAGTCCGATCAGTCCCGCCGCCACGAGACTCACTCCGAGCCATGTCTCCGATGACCGGAGTCGACGAGCGCTGAATCGGAGTGCATTCGACATGGCGCGATCTCAAACGATCAGGTCGTGCACGACGCGACCGAAGACATCGGTCAGCCGGAAATCGCGACCCTGGAACCGGTGGACGAGGCGCTCGTGATCGAGCCCCATCAGGTGCAGCAGCGTGGCGTGCAGATCGTGGACCGGCACGGGATTCTCCACGATGTTGTAGGAGTAGTCGTCGGTGCGGCCGTAGGTGATGCCGGGACGAATGCCGCCGCCGGCTGCCCAGATGGTGAAGCAGCGCGGATGGTGATCACGCCCGTAGTTGGAAGGCGACAGCGCGCCTTGGCTGTAGACGGTCCTCCCGAACTCGCCTGCCCAGAGGACGATGGTGTCGTCGAGCAATCCGCGCCGCGCCAAGTCGCGGATGAGCGCCGCCTGCGGCTGGTCGACCGCCTTGCTCTGCACCCGGATCTCGCCGGGAAGATTGCTGTGCTGATCCCAGCCGCGCATGTAGAGCTGGATGAAGCGCACGCCGCGCTCCGCGAGTCGCCGCGCCAGCAGGCAGTTCGCCGCGAACGATCCCGGCGTGCGCACCTCGGGACCGTAGAGAGCGAGCGTCTCTTCGTCCTCATCGGAGAAGTCGGTCAGCTCGGGAACCGACATCTGCAT
This sequence comes from Phycisphaerae bacterium, assembly GCA_016873355.1. Taxonomy (GTDB): domain Bacteria; phylum Planctomycetota; class Phycisphaerae; order Phycisphaerales; family SM1A02; genus VGXK01. Next base: position 1,039 of record VGXK01000047.1, read on the forward strand.
GCGATACGCCATCTCGTACTGGGCGATGCGGGCGCGGACATCGGGATCGAGCGATCGTCGCGTCTCCTCTTCGTTGAGGGCCGCCACCAGGTCGAGCATCCGCCGCCGATCGTCCCTGCCCACGCCCGCCGGATCCTTGAGGAACAGCACCGGATCGCCGGCGCTGCGCAGTTTGCATCCCTGGTGTTCGCTGGGGAGGAACCCGCTCCCCCAGAAGCGCGCCGACAGCGCCTGCATGTTGCCGAAGCCCTGCGAGATGAGCACCACGAAGTCGGGGAGATTGGCATTGGCGCTCCCCAGCCCGTAGCTGATCCACGAACCGAACGAGGGTCGCCCCGGCTGCTCGTTGCCGGTCTGGAAGAAGGTGATCCCGGGCTCGTGATTGATCGCTTCCGTGAACATCGAGTGGATGAAGCAGAGTTCGCCGGCAACACCCGCGGTGTGCGGCATGAGCTCGCTGATCCAGACGCCGTCCTCCCGATTGGCATACCGGCTGAAGCGGAACATGGACGGCGCCACCGGGAAGCGCGCCTGCCCGCTCGACATGCCGGTGAGGCGCTGCCCCTTGCGGATCGAATCGGGCAGGTCCTGATCGAACCGATCTCGCAATCCGGGCTTGTGGTCCCACAGGTCGATCTGGCTCGGCGCTCCCTCCATGTGCATGTAGATGATGCGCTTCGCCCGCGGGCGGAAGTGCGGTCCCGGCCTCGGCGGAATCGGGAGCGTGGACTCCGACGCCGTCAACACGGAGGCGCGGTCCGCGCGGAGCATCGACGAGAGGGCGAGCGTGCCGATGCCGGCCACGATCGTCCGGCCGCAGTGACCGAAGAAGCGGCGGCGCGTGAGATCAAGGTGATGCTCTTCGATCGGATGCATGGGTCAATGCTGGGTGACGGTGGCGGAGAGGTTGAGGACGGCGTTGCTCACCATGGTCCATGCGGCGAGTTCCTCGGCAGCGATGTCCGTGGGCGCGGCGGTGGCGCCCACCGAGATCAGCCCCGCCGCGTCCTGGGGGCGGCTCGCGAAGCGCTCGCGGAACGATGCGAGCCCGTCGCGCAGCAGTTCCAGTTCGGCGGCGTCGGGCGACCGACCGGTGCAGCGCCGAAGCAGCGCGGCGAGGCGCTCGTCGTCGGAATCGGATTCGCGCAGCGTGCGCTCGGCGAGAACTCGGGCCGCCTCCACGAACTGTTCGTCGTTCCAGAGCGTCAGCGCCTGGAGCGGCGTGTTGGTCGAGACGCGGCGAATCGTGCAGAACTCGCGCGTCGGCGCGTCGAAGTTGGTCATCGTGGGAGGCGGGCACGCGCGCTTGGCGAAGGAGTAGAGCGAGCGGCGCCAGAGATCGGCGCCGCTGCCGCGCACGTAGATGCGCGTGTTCGACTGCGGCATGGAAACCTCCGTCCACAGGCCCTCGGGCTGATACGGCTTCACGGAAGGACCGCCGAAACGCTCCACGAGCAGGCCCGAGGTGAAGAGCGCCAAGTCGCGGATCTGCTCGCCGCCCAGGCGCCGTCGCGGGTACGAGGCGAGCAGCCGGTTGTCCGGATCGATCTCGGTCAGTTCCGGACGCACTCGCGAGGACTGGCGATAGGTGCTGCTGGTCACGATCTGCGTGATCAGGCGCTGCTGGTCCCAGCCGTTCTCGTGCAAGTCCACCGCCAGCCAATCGAGAAGCTCCGGATGCGATGGCCACTCCCCCTGAAAACCGAGGTCGTCGCTCGTGCGGACGAGGCCGGCGTCGAAGACGAGCTCCCAGAGACGATTGACCGCCACCCGCGCAACCAGGGGGTTGTCCCGCCCGATCATCCATTTGGCCAAGCCGAGCCGATTCGGCGGGGCGCCGTCGGGCATCTTCCCGAGCACCGCCGGCACGCCTCGCGTCACCGGCCGCGCGCGGTCCGGCTTGTCGTAGGCGCCGCGCGTCAGCACGAAGGTCTCGCGCGGCGTCGGCAATTCCTTCATCACCATGGTGAGCGCGATGCCGGCCTTCACTTCCGCGAGCTTGCGTTCGTCCTCCGCCAGCGCAGCTCGCTTCTCCCGATGGCTCGGAGAGAAGGCGAGCTTCCACTCCTGCACCAGCCGTGAACGGACCTCGTCCGATCGCGCCGACTCGGCGAGCAGCCCCGCCGCCAGGATTCCGGTGAGCTCGCCGGCCGGCGGCATCGCCCGGTAGAAGAAGCCACTGTCGCCGCCGGAGTTGACGACCTTCAGCACGAGCGTGTTGACGCCCGGCTGGAGCGCGAGCGTGACTCGATCCTGGTCCGGCTCGAGCGATCGATCGATGCGTCGGTGGGACACCTCGGACCCATTGAGGAAGAGGCGGAATCCGTCGTCGCTCCCCAGCGCAATCTCGAGGGATCGCGCCGTGGGCGCGACGATGCGCTTGGCGACATACGTTGCCGCGACCCCCTGTCCGAATCGGTTGAGCGCGCCGTCGCGCAGGTTCTGGTCGTGCTTCCAGAACTGATTGCCGAAGCCGTAGTTCTTCTCGAAGTCGACGCGGGCGTCGAACTCGGGTCCGAAGGCCTTCTCATGGGCCTCGGCCGGAGAGTCCGCGGGGAAGGGTCCGACGACGAACCATCCCGCCGACGACGCCGGGAGCAACTTCGCGCCGGCGTCGCCGAGGCGCCCCGCGGTGAGTCGCACGCGTCCGAGCGCATGCCGGTCATACGGCGATTCGTAGCGCAGTCGCACCACGAGATCGGTGCCGCCTTCGAAACCGAAAGGCTCCTCGGAAAGGAAGAGCGCGATGCGACCACCGGCACGGCGATGCCCGTCGACCGCCCATCCCGACGACTTCGAGGAATCGATCGAGTTCACGACCGCGAAATCGCCGTTGTCCTGCTCGACATCCGCCCACGCCCACCGGAAGTGCACCGGCACGCGCTGCTCGGGATCGGACACCGACACCGCCTCCACCTCCACATCGGAGAGCACGCCGTTGCCGTTCTCCGACCGGCCGACGCGCCCGCCGGGAAGCGACGCATCCGCGAGCGCCTCGAGCGACAGCAGGCGAAGGCCGGTGGCGTCGGTCCGCAGCGTGATGATGTGATCGTCGCGTTCGGGGTTGGCGCCGGAGGCGAGCACCGATCCGTCGGGGCGGATCTCGAGCGTCGCGCCGCCGGTCGACACCGCGGCGGTCGCACGCGTGGCGGCCCACTCCACCCCGGTGCGCGCGGGCAGGAATTCGAAGAACTCGGCGAGCTCGGCGTCCTCCAGGGGCGATGGCGCCTCGAGCTGCGCCCGCGCCGCATCGAGTCTCGCGGTGATGGCGGCAACCTTCGACTCCTGGTCGGCCGTGGGCACTTCGATGAACGGCTCGAACGCGCGATTCGGATCGGAGAGCTGGGAGTAGAGGCCCGGCTCCTCGATCGAATTGAAGTAGGCGTAGAAGCCGAAGAACTCCTCCTGCGAGATCGGGTCGAACTTGTGTTCGTGGCAGCGGGCGCACCCCATGGTCAACCCCAGGAAGACCGACGCCGTCGTCGACGCGCGGTCCACCGCGTACTCCACCAGGTACTCCTCGGGAATCGCGCCACCCTCGTCGGTCATCACATGGTTGCGATTGAATCCGCTCGCCACGCGCTGCTCGAGAGTGGCGTCGGGAAGGAGGTCGCCGGCGAGCTGCTCGGTGAGGAAGCGGTCGAACGGCATGTTGTCTCGGTAGGCGCGCAGGATCCAATCGCGCCACGGCCAGATCTGCCGACCTGCGTCCATGTGGATCCCGTTCGTGTCGGCATAGCGCGCCGCATCGAGCCATGGAGTCGCCATCCGCTCTGCGTGCCTCGATCGATAGGGCTCCTCGTGGAGCAGGCGCCGCACGAGTCGCTCGTACGCATCGCTGCGTGAGTCGGCCTGGAAGTCGTCGATCTCCTGAGGCGTCGGCGGAAGCCCGGTGAGATCGAGGAAGAGTCGCCGCGCGAGCGTCGCATCGTCCGCCTCGGGAGCGGGAGCAACGCCTTCTCGCTCCAGCCGGGCGAGCACGAATCGATCGATCTCGTTGCGGCACCAGGCGGGATCGCGCACCTGCGGAAACTCAGGGCGCGAGGCAGACACGAACGACCAGTGCGGCTCGTACTGCGCCCCTTCCTCGATCCAGCGTCGCACCAGCGCCAGCTCCTGCTCCGAGAGCGGGCGCTTGTTGCTCTCGTCGGGCGGCATGCGCATCTCCGGATCGCTGCTCGCCACGCGGCGCCACAGTTCGCTTGCGTCGGGGTTGCCGGGCACGATCGCCGACCCGTGCGCGCGAGGTGCGAGGGCCGTGTCGGACAGGTCGAGGCGCAGCTCGGCGCGCCGGGCGCCGGAATCGGGACCGTGGCACTTGAAGCAGCGGTCGGAAAGGATCGGCCGGATGTCGCGGTCGTAGCGGATTCGGGCGTCATTGCCCGCGGCGTCCGCAACGAAGCCCGTGGCGTTCGCCTCGGCGCCTGCAGCGTGCGCATCCACGCCCGCCGAAGAAAACGCCGCCGCGATCGAGGCCACGGCGATCGCGCCGATGAGCATGCTCGTGACGGAGGTGATTCGTCTCGACAAGCCAGATCGCTCCAGCGCGGCAGCCGACTCCCCACCGCGCCGGGCGACGGCGACGCTGCACCGTGACGAGCCTACCACCGGCCTTGCGTCGAATCACCGGTCCTTTCGACACTCGACTCGAGGTCGCCGCCGATGCGAATTCAGGTTGGCGTTAGCTCCAGTTGCCGAGCAGCTCGCCGAGATCGTCGCCGTTCACGACGCCGTCGCGATTGAGATCCGCGGGGCACGATCCTTCCATCGGACAATCGCCCCAGGCACCGAGCAGATCCCCGAGATCGGAGCCGTCCACGATGCCATCGCCGTTCAGGTCGCCGATCGACTCGCACGAATCGGGCACGCCGTTGCGATTCAGGTCGTCGACCGCGTTCGCCGCGATGGCGCAGGAATCGGGCACGCCGTCGCCGTCGCAATCGAAGAGAACACCGCCGGCAAGGTCCTTCTCGTCGCCGACGCCGTTGCGATTGCAGTCGCGATCGCCGATGCGCAGGTAGTAGACATCCTGCCCGCCGGTGAAGGTCGCCGCCCACGCGAGATCCGCGCCGACATCGTCCGAAACCATGTGGTAGTAGTCGCCCAGCTTCTGCTGCGACGGATAGCCGAGGGAGTGGTTGAACGGCGGGCTCAACGGAACCTCCGGCATCCAGGTGCGCCCTCCATCCTCGCTCGAGCTGTACCAAAGCTCCGAAGTCGTGGGACTCTGCGGGTCGAGTGCGTTCCGCGTGTCGTTCCAGACGACGTCGATGCGACCGTTCGGCGCCACCGACATCGTTGCGAACCATTGCCAGGCGCGGCGCCCCTGCGGGTTCGGCCCGTCGGTGTTCACGCGCATCCATTGGGACCATGTCGCGCCGCCGTCGGTGCTCCGAGCAAAGTGCACGTCGAGCGGATCGTTTCCGTCGTCGGGCACCAGGGGCGGATCGACGGAAGAAAGAATGTACAGCTCGCCGCCGAACGGTCCCGAGGATCGGTTCGCATCGATCCACACCTGTCCGAGCAGGCCACCCGGATTCGGTCCCTGGCTGACCTGCATCACGCCGCCGAGGTCGACGTAGGTCAGTTGGTCGAAGACGACCGACTGCGAAGGGTCCTGCGCATTCGAGGAGCGCGCGACCAGAAAAGTCGTCGGGTCGTAGGGCAAGGACTGGATCCCGGCCGCGAAGACTCGTCCCAGCGAATCCACCGCAAGCGTTCCCCAGCGAGGCGGCGCTGGAAACGCAACGGGCGTCTGGAACGAGACGCCTCCGTTCACACTGCGCATGAAGGTCGCACCGGTGTAGGGACCCGCGGCGGTGCTCCACGCCGCGTAGACGTTTCCGCGGCCGATTCCATCCGTGTGATCCACGGTGAACCACGACTTGTCGCCGCCGAACGCGGGCACCGTGAAGGGCCATGTCATGCCGCCGTCGGTCGAGCGGTACATGTCGCAGGTGAAGTTGCCCTTCATGGAGTAATAGAGGAGCGTGCCGTCGGGATGCGATCCGAGCACCGGATCGCTTCGAAAGGTGCCGTTCTGAAGGGGGCCGGGAAAGGTCCAGGTGCGTCCACCGTCGTTGCTCCAGGCGACTCCGGCCTCGCGGAAGCTGCTCGAGATCGAGTCGAATTGGCGCCAGCCGATGGCGATGCGGTTCGGCGCCGTGGGATCGACGGCGATCGACGGCTCGTTCGCCGCGTCGTTGAGCATGTTCATTCCCAACGCGTCGACGTTGACCTGCACGCTCTGGCCGAAGGTCACCGAGGCGACCGCCGCTGCGATCATGCCACCTGCGGGACGGAGAAGGCGGGAGTTCATGCCGACATGGTGACCGCCGCACCGGTTCGATGCAACGAGATTCGCGCCTTGATGCGGTGGCGCCGGGAATGCGCCGACCTGAATGACCCGTCGGCGCAAGCGGGACCTGCCGAAGGCACTCGCCGTGCCCCGACGCGCACCGTCCGCCGGTGCTCAGGGATGCCCCGATTCCGGCTCGGTGCCATCCGCCTTCGAGAGCAGATCGGCGATGCGCTTGGAGCGCGCAGCGTCCTGCTCGGGAGCAAGGCGCCCGGCGGCGCGCAGCGCCTCGAGCGACTCCTGGAGAAGCGCCGCCTGCTCGCGGTGCTTCCCTTGCCGGCCGAGAAGCAAGGCGAGGTTCTGCCGGGCTCGCTCGAGCTCGAGATGGTCGGCGGGAAGCAACCGGCGCCGGATCTGCACCACCTGCCTCAACATGGACTCGGCGGCGTCCTGCCTGCCGCCCATGTGCATCAGCACCGCCGACGCGCTGTCCAGGAGAAGGGCGATCTGGATGTCATCGCCGGCGACGAATTGCCGCATCGAGACCGCCTCGTCGATGAGCGGCAGAGCGTCATCGACTCGTCCGAGACCCATGAGCGTGACGCCGAGGTTGCCGAGCACCGTGGAGAGCTGGATGCGATCCGGCTCCGTGTTCCGCCGCAGAATCTCCGCCGCCCGCTGCAACGGCTCGACGGCGTCTCCGTACCGCGCCGCGTTCGAGAGCGCCGCGCCGATTCCGTTGAAGCACTCCGCAACGCGCGCATCCTCCGCGCCGAAGAGGCGCTCTCTCGTCGGGATCGCTTCGCGATAGAGCGCCACCGCCTCGTCGGTGCGTCCCTGACTGCGCAGCGTCTTCGCAAGCGCCACGCGGCTGTCCGCTGCCTGGGCGCTCGCGTCGCCCATCGTGGTCGCGCGGAGCGCGAGCGCCGCTCGGTGGTGGCGTTCCGCCTGGTCGAGCGCGCCGAAGGAGAAGTATCGCTCGCCGAGCGTCGAGTGGATTTCCGACGCGAGATCCGCGTCCATGCCGACCGCCGCGGCGAGCTGCTCCGACGCCTGGTCGAGCGCCTGCCTGAGCGAGAAGTTGGGACCGCCGACCCGCGCCGGATCGAACCAGTGCAGCAGCCCCAGAAGGTAATGATTCACTCGCGAGACGCGCTGCGCCTCGGCCGAGGCGGTCCGCCACGCGAGCATCGCCCAGACCGTGGCGGCGATGAGCCCGATCGCCGCGACGGACGCGATCGTCACCGGCACCCGGTTCCGGCGCGCGAATCGGCCCGCGAGGTAGAGCGCCCCCGGCGCCCGCGCCGCGACGGGGCGCAGGTCCGCGCATGCGCGCAGATCCGAGGCGAAGTGCGCCGCGGTCGCGTAGCGCCGCGCAGGATCCCGATCCATCGCCTTGCCCACCACCACTTCGATGTCGCCTGCAAGATCGCGACGCAGGCGCCCGAGCCGCGTGGGTTCGGTCGACTCGAGATGTCGGATCGCTTCGGTCAGCGCGCGGTCGCGCAGATCGAACGCTGGACGGCCGACGAGCAGTTCGTACGCGAGCGCGCCGAGCGCGTACACGTCCGATCGCGCGTCGATCTCGCCGCGACCCGCGAGCTGCTCCGGACTCATGGATCCGAGCGTTCCGACGATGTCGCCGTCGAGCGTGGCGAGCGTCGATGACGGCACTGCGTCCATGGCCCGGGCGATGCCGAAGTCGAGCACCTTCGGCTGCCCGTCCTCCGTGACGAGGATGTTCGCGGGCTTCAGATCGCGATGGACGACGCCGCGACGGTTCGCATGATCCACGGCATCGCAGATCCGGGCGAGCAGTTCGAGTCTCGCGCCGCGTTCGAGCCCCTTCGCATCGGCCCACTCCATGAGCCGCTCGCCGCGCACGAGTTCCATGGCGCACCATGGCTGCAACCGACCGAGCGGATCGAGATCGGCCGGCGCCACACCCGCGTCGTGAATCGCCGCGATCCCCGGATGCTGCAGGCGCCCGAGCAGTTCGATCTCGCGCCGGAATCGCTCGAGCCCGCGCGCGGTGACCAGGTCGGGGCGAATGAGCTTGAGCGCCACGAGCCGATTCGGCGTCGTCTGCCGCGCTTCGTAGACGACGCCCATGCCTCCCGCGCCAAGTCGGCGCAGCACGCGGAAATCGCCGATCTCCCGGCCCTCGAGCGGGTCGCTCGCGGCGATCTCGGCGTCGATCGAAAGCGGTGACGCCAGGAACTGCTCCTGGCGCGCCGATTCGAGCAGCGAGAGCACCTCGGCGCGGATCGAGGCGTCGGGCTCCTCGCGCTCCACGAATTCGCGACGGGTCGGCTGCTCGAGCGCGATCGCGCGATCGAAGAGATCCGTGATGCGCGCCCAGCGTGTCGTCGCGTCGCTCATGACCGTGCCCGCGCCTCGCTCATGTTCGTGCCTGCGCCTCGCTCATGACCGTGTCGACGCGTCGCTCACGATCGCGCCACTCCGTCGGGATCGAGCTCGCGATGCAGCCACGCGCGGGCGAGCGTCCAGTCGCGTTTGACCGTGGCCGTGCCCACGCCGATCGCCTCCGCCGTCTCGTCGACGCTCAGGCCGCCGAAATAGCGCAGCTCGACCGTTCGCGCGAGCCGCGGCTCGAGCCGGGCAAGACGCGAGAGCGCCTCATCGAGCGCCAGAAGAT
>VGXK01000048.1 GCA_016873355.1 Phycisphaerae bacterium
CGCCCCCTTCCCGCTCCGCCTGAACGAGCAGCGCCTCGACCGCGGCGCGGCCGCCGGCGCGATCGATCTGCACCACCGCCGCGCGCCCGCTTCCCGCCGCGAGCCGCACGAACACCTCGTCCGCGAGCGCGCGAACGACGCTCGCGCCCTGCGCCTGCGCCGTCGCCACGATTGCAAGCGGCGCCGACGCCGTTGCCGCGGCCGCCACGATCACGAGGCGCGCGCCAAGCGCCGCCGCCCTCGCGCCGCATCGCCGCGCACCGCCTCCGAACCTCGCGCGCCCGCTCCCCGGCGTGGGTGTCCGTCTCATGCTCCGCCTCGCTTTTTCGCGCCGGCGAGCTCCCGCTCGAAGTCGCGAGCCTCCTGCTCGGCGATGCGCTCGAAGATCGCGCGCAGCCCCGGTCGCTCCTCGCTTCCGTCGCCGTCGACGATCGCCGATCGCAGTTCATCGATCGCCGCGGCGCAGCGTTTCACCACCTCGTCGCGCGTGCGCGCGTGCATCCACCAGTCGACCGCGATTCCTGCACCCAGGCCCGCGGCGAAGCCGACCGCCGTGCCCGCGCCCGGAACCACCGACCCGCTCGCCGCGCCGAGCGCGGCGCCTCCGGCCGCGGCGCCCACGGACACCGCGACGACCTCCGTCACGATCGTGGCGCCCACCACGGCGAGCACGCCGCCGCCGAGCGATCGTTCCGCCGCGCGCAGCAGCTCCGCTTCGAGCGGCCCCGTCGTCGCCGGCGTCGGCAGCGCCGAGCGCACGACCGTTCCCGCATCCGCGCGCCCCTCCCGCCACGCCATGCGATGCCGAACCCGCGCCAGCGCCCGCGATCGATCCGCCCGCAACTCGAGCGCCATTCGCTCCGCGGCGACGCGAACCGCCTCGTCGACTTCTCCGTTGCGCATGACCATCGACTCGAAGCGATCCCGAACGAGCGCCGCTCCGTCGGTCTGCGAGCCGTCCGCGGCGCCGTCGCCGCCCACCGCGCCGCGGACCATCCTCCACGCGAGCCGGCCGCGAGTGCCCCACGAGAGCAGCGAGTCGGCGAAGCGATCGCTCCGCTCGCGCCAGGCGTGGAAGCGGGCGTCGAGCTCGCCCATGACTCGTTCGATGCTTCGCGCCTGATCCGCCCGCAGCGTCGACACGGGATCGGGATCGAACGCCACGCCCGGCGCCGGAGACGCCCGCATCGCGCTCGAAGCCCCCGCGGACGATTCGGCTGCCGGAGCGATCCCGGCACCCGCGAGCGAGCGCGGACCGATGGGCCGCACGCTCGGCACCGCCGCCGCGTCGGTCGCGTGCCGATCGCCGCGTCGCGCGCACCACTCGCCCACCGCGAGCGCACCGATCACCGCCAGCGCCGTCAGGGCGCGGGCATGCATGCCGGGACTTCGGGCGACGAGCGCACTCATGAACCACCGGAGTACGAACTCCGTCTGCTCAAGATCGACGCGGCCCGGCCGCTGCCATCAACCTCGGGGCGTCGTCCGGTTCTCGGAAGCCTTCGGCGCCGCCGAAGGCGGCTTCGCGTCGACCCGACCCGACTCGAGATCGCTGAACGATGCGCTGCCGTTGCGCTGCGAAGGATCTCGTCCCTCCTCGATCAGGCGGATCTTCTCCAGGCGCCGCGCGTGGCGCCCGCCCTCGAAGTCGGTGCGGAACCAGACCTCGACGATCCGCTTCACGAGCGCATGCCCGAGCAGATCCGCCGAGAGGCAGAGCACGTTCGCGTCGTTGTGCGTTCGGCTGAGCTGCGCGCTGAGCTCGTCCTGGGCCAGCGCCGCGCGAACTCCGCGGACCTTGTTCGCCGCGATGCACATGCCGATTCCCGTTCCGCAGATCAGGATGCCGCGATCGGCGACTCCTTCCGCCACCGCCGACGCGACCATGTACGCCGAATCGGGATAGTCGCACGGCGAGCCCGACGCATCGCCGAGAATGCTCACTTCGTGGCCATCGGCCCGAAGATGGCCGACGACCGCCTGTGCCGCCGAAAGGCCGCGATGGTCTGCGCCGAGCGCGATCCTCATGACGCGAGCAGCTCCGAGAGTCGGATGGGAAGCAGTCGCACGAACTGCGTGGCAAGTCGATCATACGCCGCACGGCCGAGACCGACAGGGTCCTCCACATCGCTGTCCGGGTCGAGTCGCTCGATGCGGACGGCGCTCTCGGAACCCCCCGCCAGTCGCCTCATCTCGGCCACGTGCCCGCCGGTCATGCCCAAGGCGATGGTCGCCCGGCGGATCATCTCCGGCGTCAGCCGCTTGCTCGTGCCGTCGTGCTCGATCCCCAGCCGGGCGAGCGCCGCGACCGCATCCTCGCTCGTCGGGATTCCGTCTCCGGCGGACACCCCCGCGGACGCAATGAAGATCTCCGGGCCCGCACCTCGCACCCTTCCCTGATCCAGGAGCGACCGCGCGATCGCCTCCGCCATCGGCGAGCGGCAGGTGTTGCCCGTGCAGACGAAGAGAATGGTCTTCATGCGGCGCCACGGCGACCCTCGCCGCGAGATTCGATCGTAACCAACGCCGCCCGCGCGGGAGGGGAACCTTGCGGTACAGTGGTCGCAGCATCTCCCGCACAGGGGGCATCCGTACCCGGAACGCGCCAAGGAGACTCTGGTGGAGTTCGTGAGCTACGCCGAAGCCTGGCCGGCCCTGCGACAGCAAGGGCTCGAGGAGGCGGAGCGCACCGACGCCGAGCTCCACCTGGCCCTTCGCGAGACGGAGCAGGTGGCGGTGATCGATGTCGCCACCACGGATCATCGAAGCGCCGCCAAGCTGCCGCCGGAAGTGCGTCGCGTGCCCCGGCAGTCGATTCCCTTGATCGTCGAAGCGATCGTGCATCGCCTGCGACTCGACCCGGTGGTGCTCATTCCCGTCGGTCGCTGGCGCGAGGTCTTCGACGCCGTCGCCTTCGGCATGGCGGAGAACGAAGTGTGGAAGGCCGTCGACCAGATGGCCTCCGTCGAGCTCAACACGCGCGATCCGATCCTGCTGGGCCCGGGCGACCACCACACGCTGCGCGAGCTGCTTCGAGTGCTGCTCGCGGACGGAACGAAGGATTCGCAGGGACTCTCGATCGCGGCGAGCGGAACGAGCATCCTGATCGAGCTGCTGCCCTGCGGTCAGATGATCCTCTTCATGGGCAATCCGGCCATGGCCGTGCAGGTGGGTGACGTGATCGATCAGGCCGGCAGGAGCGACTCGACCGCCGCCCCCGACTCCGCGAAGCAGGCGCCGCAGCGACGGCACTCGTAGCTGGCTCGCTCCTGCGGCGGTCGCGTGGACTCGTCGTCCGGCGCGTGGCCGAGGTGCGCTTCGTCGGCGAGGCGATGTTCCTCGGCGAGCGACACGACCGATTGCTCCTCGCGACAGTTCGGACATCTCGCCACGCGCAGCCAGCGCCGGCACCAGGCTCGCTCCCACCAGCCCATTCCCGTCGAGATGATCACCACCACCGGCAGCGTCAGGAGCGCCGCGAAGAGCAGCGCCAGCGCCCCGGCCGGGAAGAAGACGATCACCATCGTGAACGCGATCGCCGCCGCCGCCAGGTATCCCCAGAACGCCATGAGCGCGAACCAGCGATTGATGAGCCGCAGGATCTGCAGCGCCATGAGCGAACGGTAACGCGGCCGCGACGGCGGGTACACTCCGCCCCACCCCGTTCCGGGAAGGAATCCCGCCATGGCCGACACGATGAAGGTCGTCTGCGATCGTGCCCACCTGCTCGATGCCCTCACCACCGCCGCCAGCGTCGTGGCGCCGCGCAACACCTCGCCGGCACTGGCGTGCGTGAAGCTCACGGCGAAGGACGGCCTGCTCCAGATCCGCTCGACGGACTCCGAGGTGGCCGTGTCCGTCTGCGTTCCGCAGGTCGAGGTGCAGAAGGACGGCGAGACGCTCGTTCCCGCGGAGAAGCTTCTTCAGATCGTGCGCGCGAGCGAGGACACCACGCTCACCATGGAGCTCCAGGGCCAGGCGCTCGTGCTGCGCGGCGAGGACGCCCGCTACCGCATCTTCGGTCAGGATCCCAAGGACTTCCCGCGCGTGCCGGAGCTGCCGCCGTCGAAGACCGACTTCGAGACGACGGCGGAGTCGATGCGCCGACTCGTGGCGCGCACGCTCTTCGCCACCGCGATGGACACGAGCCGCTACGCGTTCAACGCGGTGCTCATCGATCGCAACGGCAAGCAGCTGCGCGTGGTGGCGACGGACGGGCGTCGTCTCGCGGTCGCGCGGGGCGAGTGCAGCAAGGGCGAGGGCGAGTTCCGCGCCATCGTGCCGACGAAGACGATGAACATCCTGAATCGCCTGATGGGCGATCCCGCCGCCGCCGTCTCGGTGGCGCGGGAGGAGACGCGGATCCAGTTCCGCATCGGCACGGGTCCCGACGCCGCCGTGCTCGTGAGCCAGCTCGTCGAGGGAACCTTCCCGCCGTTCGAGGACGTGATTCCCAAGGACCACGACAAGCGCATCAGCTTCGATCGCGACGCGCTCGGAAGCGCCGTGCGCCGCGCCGCCCTGCTCACGAACGAGGAGAGCAAGGGCGTGCGCATGAGCTTCGGCCCGGAGACGCTCGTGCTGCGCAGCCGCGCCCCGGAGCTCGGCGAAGCGGAGATCACGATTCCGATGGAGAAGTACCAGGGCGAGCCGATCGAGATCGGCTTCAACCCGAGCTACCTCACCGACGCGCTCAAGGTGGTCGATCCCGGCGAAGTGCTCATCGAGCTCAAGGCGCCGAACAAGCCGGGCGTGCTTCGAGCCGGCAAGGAATTCACCTATGTCGTCATGCCGGTGAACCTCGATCCGGTCGGCTGATCGCGAGTTTCGCCGCGAGCGACGACCCTGCGTCGCGCACCGCGTCACGCTCCCCGCGGCGAGCGACACGCCACGCTCAACGAAAAAGGGCCCCGTCCGAGGACGGGGCCCTTTCGATTCGATTCTCTCGAGCCCGCGAGGCGGGCCCGCGATCCGACCGCTCCGAAGTTCGGAGCTGCGTCCGGATCAGCTCGCGCTCTTCGCCTTGTCGCCCTTGGCGTACTTCACGGTGCAGCCGTAGGGCTTGGTCGTGGCAGGCGACGGCGTCTTGCCGGCCTTGATCGCCTTGACCGCCTCGACGGTGTAGTTGACGCCCTTCTTCTCGCTCTGGGCATCGTCAACGGCGCCCGAATAGGCGAGCACGCCCTTGCCGTCGATGACGAAGGTGTGCGGCGTGGTCTCGGCGCCGAACATCCTGCCGACCGTTCCCTCGCCCTCGAAGAACGCGATCGCTTCGATCTTGTTGTCCTTCAGGTAGGCGGCGCTTGCGTCGACCGAGCCGCCCATTCCCGGATTCGTGCTGTTCACGAAGATCCAGACCACGTTCGGGTCTGCGGCCTTGGCGTCGGTCATCATCTTCGCCACCTCGCCCGACTTCATCTTGCCTTCGCAGATCGGGCACTTCGGGTTCATCCACTGAAGCACGACCGTCTTGCCGCTGAACTCGGCGAGGCTGTGGCCCTTGCCGTTCAGGTCGGTGAACTGGAAGTCAGGGGCCTTCTGACCGACGCTCGCCTTTGCCTTGCTCGCGTTGCCGGCCTTGGGGGCGTCCGAGTCCTTGCGGGCGTCATCCTTCTTCGTCGAGTCCTTCGACGACACCTTGTCCTTCGGCTTGGTGGTGCCTCCGGCCGGCGGCGTCGCCGCACCCATGAGCGCCGCGGCGCCGAGTGCGCAAGCGAGTCCAACCGTTGCCAAGAGCGTGTTCCTGCGATCCATCGTGTTGATCTCCGTCTCGCCGATTGATTGTGCTTGACGGTCATCGGCGGACCGTCGTCTGGTCGCCCCGCGTGGGGCGAAGCCTCGTCGGCGTTGAGTTCGCGCCGAGCTCTGCTCGGCAGTATCTCAGCGCCCCGGGTCTTTCGGTACTTGTAGGGAGAACTCGACGCACGGATCGCTGAGCTTTGTTCCGAACATTACAAGTCCACCAACGGCAGGCACTTGCGACTCAGGCAGCGAGGTGTCCGGCTCCAGCTCGAGCGTGACGCGGACGTGACCATCCGCCACCTCGCCGGCGGTGACCGCGCCTCCGTGCACGCCGAATCCGGGCAGATCGAAGGAGAGAAAGCTCACGCGCGGCGGTCCCTCGACGCCCTTCGGGCAGGTGCCTCGGATCTCGAGGCGATCGCCCTCCACGGACGCGCGGCCGCCGATCGAGGCGAGCGGCTTGGGGTAGGAGCGACCGTCGATCACTGCGGGAAGCGCCGGGAGCGCAGAAAGATCCTCCGCGCTCGGCAACCCGAGCGGGAGTTCCGCCTCGCCGAGCAGGCAGATTTCCTTGCAGACCATGTACTTCACGGAGAGGGTCGCGGGCGCGGCGCCCGCAGCGCTCGTGGTGCCCGCTGGCGCCGCGGCCCCCGACGACCGTGGCGCCGCCGCGAATTCGAACGGCAGGACAATCACGGCGCGATCGCCGTAGCCGAAGCTCGTCTCGTGTTCCGTACGAAAGACCTCGGGGCGCGGATAGATCGCCTCTCCCTGCTTCCACCCGGAGGGAAGCGTCGCTTCGAACCTGGGAGGAAGGCCGCCGTCGCCCGGATTCCGCCAGTAGGCATGCCACTTCGGTTTCATGACGAAGCGAACGCCCACGAGCAGCCGCCCGGCGTCGTCCTTCCAGAGGCCGGCGAGCTCCACCTTCGCCGGAAACTCCTCCGCCTTCCTGGCCGCGCCGGGACTCATGCCGGGAATCGAGGGAACGGGCGAATCGGACGGCGGTTGCGCTCGCTCGGCGGGAGGCGCGGCTGCCTGCGGCGCACCGGCCGCAGCCGTGCCGGTCACGAGGAGCATCACCGCCGTTGCTGCGGCGCGGATCGAGGAGATTCGAGTGCGCATGCCGATGTTCTACTGGCACCCGCGGGGTTCCGCTGCGTTTGCCTCGGCGCGGCGGCGAGGGCAAGATGAGCGGCAATGAGCAGTACGAGTTCCATCCCTCGAGCCGTTCCGCCGGTCATGCTCGCACTGCTCGTGATTGCCGGCGCCGGTTGCGACACCGTGACGAGCGATCGCGACATCCGCTGGGTCTCGCCCACGGAGGCGCAGGAGCTCGGCACGCCCAAGGGCTTCTCGCTCTCGCGGGCGAAGTCGGTCGTCTTCGTCGATCCGCGCAGCCGCACTGATTTCGCCGCCGGTCACATTCCCGGCGCCAAGATGGTTCCCTTCGCCGAGGTGCGCGAAGGCGGCGTCGAGCAGCTTCGCGAGTTCGACATCCTGGTCGTCTACGACAGCGACCACGAGGACGTGATCGCCCGCTCGATGAGCAAGCGACTCATGGAGTTCGAAACCTGGGACGTGTACACGCTGCGGGGCGGATTGCGGGCCTGGGACAAGGGCGGCTTCGGCGTGGAGTACGGATTGCCCCAGGGTGGCGAAGCCACCGCGTCGAATGGGGCCGAGGCGGTGACCGAGGCGATTCCCAAACCCGTCTACGGGCGCCCGAAAGGCAAGTAGCGCGTTCAGCTCGGCGCTGCAGCCGACGAGCGAACGGTCGGCGGTGCGACTGGAGCGGCCCGGTCGCTCGCGGCTGAGCGCCGTGCACGCGGCGGACCGTTTCGCTGGCAGCGTGTGCGCCGCGCGGAATGTCGTCGACTGTTTCGCGCATCGCGCCACGCGCGTGGGCGACGCGTGAAACTGGCTCGGACGACTCCGCGCCGAAATCTCACTCGAGCGCAGCGGCGCCCGAGACGATCTCCGTGAGCTCGGTGGTGATGCGGGCCTGGCGAGCGCGGTTGTAGCTGCGTCGCAGCGTGCGGCCGAGACCGCCGGCGTTGTCGGTGGCGGCCTTCATGGCCACCATGCGCATCACGTTCTCGCTCACGATCGCGTCCATGAACGCCTGGTAGAGCGACACCTTCAGGCATCGCGGAAGCAGATCGTCGAGCAATTCGGCGCTCGAGGGGCTGAATTCGTAGAGCGCGTGCGGCTCGCGCGAACGAGCGGCCGGGGAACGCTCCTCGGCGCCGGCGCCGCCGGACGCGCCTGCCTTCGACGGATCGCCCGCGCCGCGGGCGCCGGGCAGCGTCATGGGCAGAAGCTGCATGACCTCCGGCACCTGCCGGCTGTTCGAGATGAACTTCATGCTCACCACGCGCACCGAATCGATCGTGCCGCTCGTGAAGTCCTCGATGAGCCGATCGCCGAGCTTCTCCACTTCCTCGAACTTCGGGCGGTCGCCGAAGGAGTGCCGCGCCGTGATCGGGACCTTCGCGAAGCGGAAATAGCCGACGGCCTTCTTGCCGCTCGTCTCGAGCTGGACCTCCCGCTTTGCGCCGCGAAGCTCGCGAATGCGGCCCATTGCCGTTCGCAGCACGTGGCCGTTGTAGGCGCCGCAGAGGCCGCGATCGCTGGCGATCACGAGCACGAGGTCCTTGCCCGACGGCGCGCGCGGCGCCGACATGAGCGGGTGATTCGCGTCGCCGGCGGCGGCCGCCACCTCGGTCACCATCTCGCGGATGCGATCCACGTACGGCCGGCTCGCCTTGGCCCGCGCCATCGCCGCCGTGAACTTGGCGGTCGCGATCATCTGCATCGTCTTCGTGATCCGCTGGATGGTGCGGACCGCGATCATGCGCTTCTTGATCTGCCTCAGCTGGGCCATGGTGAGGGCGGAGATGATAGCGGAAGGGACGACTCGGTCGATGGCGGCGGCGCCCGCAATTGAAGGGTCGCGGTCGACGAATTCGACGACGGAGAACGAGCGATCGACGCCGCGGAATCCGCGATGGACGCGGCGCCGATGCGAAGCCCGTCCCACCCCAGGTGCATTCCCGGCGGGAGCTTCGAGTCGAGGTCGGCGTGGCGGATGTCGTGCGTCATGTGCACGAAGTAGGTCCGCTCCGCGCCGATCCGTTCGGCCGCCGCGATCGCCTCGTCGACGGTGAAGTGGGTGGGGTGCGCGCGATACCGCAGCATGTCCATCACGAGCGTGCGAACGCCCCGGAGCTCGCGCCAGGTGGCCGGCGGAATCGAGTTCACGTCCGTGCAGTAGGCGATCGGAAGCGGATCGTCGACGACGACGCCGTGCGATGGATCGGCGGCTCGTGCGCTCCGCGACGCATCGTCGAAGCGGAAGCCGAGCACGGGAACGCGGCCGTGCCGCAGATCGAGCGGCGTCACGCGCACTCCGTGCAGCTCGAACGGGCGCCCCGCCTCGATGCGGCGCGGGATCAGGTTCGCCACGAACGAGTCGTTCACGTTCTCCTTCGCGTGGAAGACGTGCCGGTAGACGCGATCGAGGTGCTCGAGCGTGCGATCGTCCGCGTAGATCTCGATCGGCGCCTGCATGATCGCGTTGTAGCGCCGCACGTCGTCGAGGCCGAAGGTGTGATCGACGTGATGGTGCGTGAAGAGAATGCCGTCGCAGCGATCGAGACCCAGGCGCAGCGACTGCTCGCGATGATCGGGTGGGCAGTCGATGAGCACGTCGCGCCGTGCGCCGCGCGGATCCGTGAAGCGAAGCAGTGCTCCGGAGCGGGTCCGGCGATCGCGCGGATCGCTCGAGCGACACACCTCGCAGGAACAGCCGATGACGGGAACTCCGGCGCTCGTGCCGGTGCCGAGCAGCACGAGCTCCACGCGCTGCACGCTCATGCGCGGCACTCGCGGTCGGACGCGGCGCGGGTTTCCGCGGACTCGTCGCGCGCCGCGAACGGGCCCGCATCGGACGCACGCGTCGACGCGGATGCCGTCGATGAGCCGAGCGAAGCGACGATTCGCGCGGCCGTCTCGCCGGGATCGGCGGCGCCGCAGATCGCCGCGCTCACGGCCACGCCGCGACATCCCGCATCGACGAGGGCGGGCACTCGTTCCGGCGTGATCCCCCCGATCGCCAGGTGAGGCGTCCGCGGATGCGCGGCAATGAACTCGCGCAGATAGGCAACGCCGCTCGGCTCGCGGTCGGGCTTGAGCGAAGTGGTGAACATGGCGCCGACGCCGCAGTAGTCGGCGCCCCCGG
>VGXK01000049.1 GCA_016873355.1 Phycisphaerae bacterium
CCGAGCCACGCTCGAACGGATTCTCACGGCGGTGGAGAAGGGGAAGCGCCGCGGAAGGGTGGAGCTCGTGATTGCGATCGTGCTCTCGCTCGCGACGCTTTCCTCCACCTGGTGCGGCTACCAGGCGAGCCAGTGGTCCGGAGCCGCCGGCGGATTGCATTCGAAGGCGGACGCCGCCGAGCGCGACGCGGCGAAGAACGCGCTCGCGGGAATGCAGCTCCGGACGCATGACGGCATCCTGATCATGGAGTACTGGCGTGCGCTTCGCGCCGACGACACGACGACGAGCGACAACCTCTTCGCGCACATGCGCCCCCCGCTCCAGATGGCAATTCGCGCCGCGATCAAGGAGGGCGTACTCGTCGATCCGCAGGTCAAGGCTCCGCTCGAGCGGCCGGAGTATCTCCTGCCGCAGGAGGAAGAGGCCGTCCGTCAGGCTGCGCAGGCTCGCGAGTGGAAGGCCGGCGCCTCGGAGGCGAGCGAGAACGCCGCGGGCTACGTGCCGCTCACGCTCATGTTCGCGTCGGTCCTCTTCTTCGGGGGGATCACGGCGACGTTCGGTCACCGAGGCGTCCGCGTCGCGCTCACGATCGTGGCGATCGCCACGTTCCTGATCGCGTTCTCGATCCTCGTGCGGCTCCCGGTCCACTGGCCTTCGTGACGCGCGGCGCGAGGCCGCGTGCGCGAGACATCGTTCACTGCCGGATGAGCCCCGCCCACGGCGACGGGAACTGCGGCGTTGCCTGCGAGAAGGTCCAGGTGGGCCGCTGGTTCGGGCCGCCGATCTTGAGCTTCGCGTTGAACGAGTACTCGTCGACGATCGAGTCGTAGCTCACGCCGATGCCGAAGTCGAAATCGGGGAAGATGCGCACGAGCTGCGCCGAGAGCGAGCGGAAGTCGCCCTGCCCGAGATCGAACTGCGGCCCGAGCGCGAGCTGGTAGAGATTGCCGATCTTGTAGCTCAGGCCGACGTTGAGCAGCTCGTCCGACGGATACTCGCCCGTCGGATCGAAATTGTTCACGTAGCGGTATTCGACGAAGGTGCTTACCTCCGGCGAGTGGTACATGGCCACGCCGATCGATCCGCGCCCGAGCCAATCCGACGCGCTGCCTCCGCTCGTTCGCTCGCTGCCGTCGAGGAAGACGCCGCTGCCGATGAGCGTGAACGTGCTGCTCAATTGCCACGACGCGTTCATGTACGCGTGGCTTCCCCACTGCGAGTATTCCGGCCGCCACGAGTAGAAGGTGGGCAGCGGACTCTGTGCGTAGTGAAGCGGATTGTCGGGGTTGCGCTGATACGTGTTGTTGTGGTCGGTGACGACCACGCCGACATCCGCCACGATCCAGTCCACGCTTCGCCAGTTGCCGGGGCCGCCTCGATAGGTCTGCAATCGCTGCGTGAGGCCGACCTGCGCCGCCGAGGCCGCGGAGATCGGCTCGACCTGCTGGTCGTAGACGGGGTAGTCGTTCGCATTCGAGGTGTCGTAGGCCGACCAGAGCGTGGCGTTCGGCTGCACGATCCACCGCAGGCGGTTGAGGTCGAGCGATCGGCTGTTCACGCCCTCGAAGACGCGCGTGAACTGGGTGCTGAAGCGTCCGCCCACCGCCATCACCGCGCGGTAGTCGTCGGCGTCGGCGGCGTAGTTCTCGAAGCCCTCGAGGAAGTAGCCGATCGCGGTGAGGCTCACGAACGGCACGAACTTGATCCCTTCCCACGCGAACGGCATCGCCAGTTCCTGCCGCGTGAACACTCGCGCCCGCAGGTCCTGGTCGTAGCCGGCGCTCGAGTACGCGTTCGCGATCGGCAGATCGTCCTGCACGAACGGGCTCGGCGCCATGTACTCGGGGAGGAAGAACGCCTTGTTCGGCGCGGCGATCGTTTCGGGCGTTCCCTTCGTGAAGCGGAGCTGCATCGTGTTCGCGCTGTACTCCTGCGTCCACGAGAGCAGGTCGAAGAGTTCGTCGCCGTAGCGCGAGTAATCCACTTGCGGAAGCTTGTCGACCGAATACGGGCGGCTCGCAAGCTGATAGGAGTTCACCACCGCGTTGTCCACGTCGTACTTGCCGAGCAGCGAGAACTGCGAGTTGCCCGTCTGCCAGCGCAGGTATCCGCTCGTCTCGTACTCGCGATGCTCCGCGAAGTCCTGCTGACGGAACGTGGAGAGGAACGCGGGATCGCTCACGTAGTTGAACTGTGTCTGCATCAGCAGCTCCGAGCCGAGCATCGCCTGGTAGTCGAGCGACGAGATCCCGCGGAAGGTCTTGTCGCTGACGTAGTCGCGCCCGGCCGAGCTCTCCTCCTCATTGCCGAAGTCGTAGAAACCGTAGAGATCCGCGTTGCCGAGCTGCGTTCCCTGCTCGTACCTGAGCGTGCCGCCGCCTCCGAGGCCGTTGCTCGAGTAGAGATCGCCGACGAGCTCGCCGTCCATGCCCTGCGGCGCGTCGAGGCCGAGCACGTTGAAGAGATCCCAGCGGGTCTCCACCTCGACGCCGCGCGTCGAGTTGTAGCCCGACGAGACGCTGCGAAGCGGGAATCGCTCCGCCGTGCCGGAGAAGCGCGGGAACCAGAGCACCGGCGTTCCCGAGAGTCGGAAGGTGGCGTTGCGTCCTTCGATCACGGTGCCGACGTCCGGCTGTCGCGACACGGTCACGCGCTCGGCGCCGATCGACAGATGCGGCGTGAAGAACTCGCTCGTCGAGACCTGCGCCTGCTGCGCGGTGAACTGGTCGGCCGCCACCTGCCGCAGCTCCGCCGCCCGCGCCACGACGGGAATGCCGCGCCGGATCTGCGTGCGCAGCACCGCGTCCACCATGAGCGCCTGGTTCGTGCGCAGGTCGTAGTAGATGCGCTTGCCGCGCACCGTGTAGTTGAAGTCGGTGGCGGTCACGCCGCCCTCGAGGTAGATGCCTTCGACGATCGCGGCGGAGATCGCCCCGGTGCGGTTCGCCAGCCCCGCGAGCGTTCCCTTCTCGAGGAAGACGACCGCGCGATCGGCGGTGAGCTGCACCGAGCCCTGCGGATCGGCGGGATTCGCGTTGAGCCAGTCGATGAGCACGGAGCCCTCGATCGCGATCGTGTCGGTCGCTTCGTCGATCGTCGTGGTGCGGCCGAAGAACGAGAGCGTGCCCTGCGGCGGGAGGATCGGCGTGCCGTCGGAGCGCACGCGGATCGACTGAGCGCCCGGCGGCGTCGGCGGCGGTGCGGGATCGACCGTGCCGCCCACTTCGAGTTCGGGAGGCGGCGGCACCGGCGGATGCTCCACGCGCGGGATCGTTCGAAGCGCGGGCTGCCCGGCCGCGATCGAGGCGAGGTGTCGCTGGAGCCGCGTCTCGGCGAGTCCGCGCTCGGGCGTGGCCGGCGGCGAGTTCTCCTCCCAGAGAATCGCCTTGATCGACACCGTGCCGCGCGTGCTGGCGGTGACGAGCAGGTCCTTGCCGCTGGCGCCGAGTCCGGCGCGGCGCGTCGGCTCGTCCACGTCGGGGAACCAGATCGCGATCTGATTGATGAGTCCGTCGGCGCTCGGAATGCGGTCGATCCAGACGAGGGCCCGCTGCGCCGCGAATTCGTACGACGCGACGGAGATGCGAACTTCGCCGACCAGGTCGAGCCGCTGCGTGTCGTCGACCTTCCACAGCCAGGCCTTCACGGCGCCGATGCGGAGATCGCTGTTCACCGGCTCGATCGGCAGCACGAAGCCTCCGAGCGACTGCCCCGAGATCGACACATCGCGGAGTTCCTGCGCCGGCGCGGCGGCGGAGACGGCGAGCACGGCGAGCGCGGCGAGCGTCCGCATCGCGGGTCCTCCATGACTGCCACGCGCCGGCATGGGCGGCATGCTAACTCGATCGGGCGCCGGGCGAGGCCGACGCAGGACGGCGGCGGCGCCGACTCCGAAGCGGTCCGCTACGGGCGGTATTCGGGCGGGCGCAGCACGAGCGACGCCGATTCGCGCAGGATCGTCATCGTGGCGAATCCGCCGAGCGCCAACAGCGCCAGCCACCCCGCCGCGCTCCATTCGCCCAGCATGGCCATCCACGCCACGCCGTGCACCACCTGCCAGAGGGAGCCGTATCGCAGCAGCTTCTCCGCGGCCGTGGTCGACGGCACGCGCCGTGTCTTCGCCCACGCCACGATCACGAAGAGCGCGACCGACGCGACCGGCCAGAGCAGGCTCGTCAGCGCCGGCGCGTGAAGCCGGGCGCGAGCGTCCGCATCGCCGCCGCGCGAGAGCAGCATCACCGAGGCGCCGACGACGAGCAGGAGCAGGGCGAGAATCGACCTCGCCGTGAGTGCGGGGCGCTTCTCCTCGAGACGATGCACGACGGCGCGCACCGCCACCGCGTGCACCATCGCCAGCCACGCGGGAAGCATCGTCGCGGGTCGCTGATCGGGAATGAGCATGTGGCCCGCGTGCACCATGCCGACCACGAGCAGGCCGACCGCGGGAAAGTGCTTGCCGGCGGCGTTGAAGAAGAGAATGACCGCCGCGATGACCACCGTGGTCAGCAGCGCCGATTGACCGAAGAGCACGGCGCCGCTCACCGCGACCATGAGCGAGGTCATCGCCACCATCACCGCGTGCGCGGAGCGGATCTTTCCCGACGGAATCGGCCGCTCCGGACTGAACGCGCTGTCGTGCCGGAGGTCGAGCACGTCGTTGAGGCTCGCGCCGAAGGAGTAGAGGCCGATCGCGACGATCGTGGCGATGCCGAGCGCCTCCGGAAGCGGCATCATGCTCACCGCGAGTCCCGCCGCCTGCGGATCGGCGCGCGCCAGCAGCACCGCGAACCAGAGTTCCCCCACCGCGCCGAGCGCCAGCGAAAGCCGGACGAGCTGCAGAGCGCTCAGGAAGCGGGCGAGCGGTCGGGCCACGCGCCAAGCGTAGAGGGACTCCGCGTCGTTCGCCGCGGGCCGGCGGGCGGCGCCCGAAGCATCGTCGCACTTGCGGCTACGATCGTTCCCCCATGACTTCGAGCGGGCGCGACAACGCGACGGACGCATCGATCGACGCGCGAGGCGTGCGCGTGGGCGTCGTCACGAGCGCCTACCACGGCGAAATCACCGCGGCGCTCGAGACGGGCGCGGTCGAGGCGTTCGTCGCATCGGGCGGCGTGGCGGAGGATCTCGTGCGCATCGACTCGCCGGGCGCGTTCGAACTCGTGGCGATCGCGGCGGCGCTCGCGGCCCGCGACGATCTCGACGCGGTCGTGGCGCTCGCGTGCATCGTGCGCGGCGAGACGCGGCACGATCGATTCCTGGCGTCGGCGGTGGCGAACGGGCTCGCGTCGATCTCGGCCGAGCGACGGAAGCCGGTGTCGTTCGGCGTGCTCACCGTGGAGCGCCTGCGGCAGGCCCGCGAACGGGCCGGGGGCGGAAAGGGAAACAAGGGTCGCGAAGCGATGCTCGCCGCGATCGGCGCCGCGCGGGCGATCGAGGCGATTCGCGGAAACGCGGCGGGGTCGCCGTCGAGGTCGGACGCGGCGCAGGCGGTGCGCCGGTGAGTTCGTCGCGCGACGCGCGCCGCTGCGCGCTGCAGGAGCTCTACCAGCGCGACGCCGGCAACATGGACGAGTGGTTGTCGGGCTCGCTCGGCGACGAAGGGGAGGAGCGGGCGTCGGAGCATGCGCGGCAGGACGGCTCTCGACTCGCGTCCGCCGCATGGGACGCGCGGCACGACGCCGATCTCGAGATCGGCCGCTTCACGCCGGAGTGGCCGATCCACCGGCAGCCCGCGGTGGATCGCAACGTGCTGCGCCTGGCCTGGTGGGAGATGACGCGCGGCGGCGTGCCCGCGCCGATCGCCATCAACGAGGCGGTCGAGCTGGCGCGCGAGTACGGCGCCGAGAAAAGTCCCGCGTTCGTGAACGCGGTGCTCGATCGGGTGCGCCGCGAGCGGGAGGACGGCTGAGCGATGGCGCTCTTCCGCAGCGCGGTCGACGCGATCCGCCGCGGCGTGGCGCGCACGGCGAAGGCGCTCGGCGCCGGCTTGAAGTCGCTGCTGCACGGCCGCGCCCTCTCGGAGGAGCTCATCGACGAGATCGAGTCGCGATTGATCGCCGCCGATGTGGGCGTTCGCGCGGCGCGCGAGATCACCGAGGCGCTTCGCCGCGACTTCCGCGCCGGGCAAGTGCCGCGCGGCGAGGACGCGATCGAGTTCCTCAAGCGCACGCTGAAGCAGCGCTGGGGACCGCAGGATCGCACGCTTGCGATCGCGCCGACGCCGCCCACGGTGCTGCTCGTCTGCGGCGTGAATGGCGCCGGCAAGACGACGAGCGTGGCGAAGATCGCCAAGACCCTCCGCGACGAGGGCCGCAGCGTGCTGCTCGCCGCCGCCGACACCTTCCGCGCCGGCGCGGTGGCGCAGCTCTCGATCTGGGCGGAGCGGCTCGGCGTCGAGGTGGTGCGCGGGCAGCAGGGGGCCGATCCCGCCGCCGTCACCTTCGACGCGGTCGAAGCCGCGCTTGCTCGCAAGGTCGACGCCCTGCTCGTCGACACGGCCGGTCGCCTGCACACGCAGGAACCGCTCATGCGGCAGCTCTCGAAGATCCGCAGCGTGATCTCGCGCCGTATTCCCGACGCGCCGCACGAGACGCTGCTCGTGCTCGACGCGACGAGCGGCCAGAACGCGATCCAGCAGGCGCGAGTCTTCCGCGAGGCGGTGCAGATCACCGGCATCTTTCTCGCGAAACTCGACGGAACCGCGCGGGGCGGCATCGTCGTGGCGATCCGCGACGAACTCGACGTGCCGGTCAAGCTCGTCGGCGTCGGCGAGCGTCCCGAGGACGTCCAGCCCTTCGACCCCGATCGCTTCGTCGAGGCGATGTTCGAACAGGAGTAGCCTGGCGGCGGCGACTTCGGCGCGCGGTGCGAAACGAACTCTGAACCGATCCGGGGGACGATCGGTACTACAATGCGGCCATGCTTGGGCGGGCAACATCGCGGCGCGGAGGCACGGTCGCGAATGCGTCGCGGCGCCGCGGATTCGACTTCGCGGAGTCGCCCTCGCATCGAGCGTTCACGATCATCGAACTGCTCGTCGTCATCGGGGTCATCGGGATCCTGCTCGGACTGATCTTCCCGGGGCTCGGTCTGCTCCGGCGCAGCGCGCAGAACACGCAGTGCCTGAGCAATCTGCGCCAGCTCTGGACGCCGATCGAGGCGTATCGCTCGGCGCACCGCGGGCTGCTTCCCAACTGCGAGTTCCTTCCGGCGGCCTCCGCAACCGGCCCAATCGGAGGATTGCCGACGTTGCTGAGCGGATACCTCCCGCAGGATTGCGACTGCTGGTTCTGTGCCGCCGACCACGACGAGAGCTCGCGCGAGACCGGCACGAGCTACTTCTATCTGCCGGGACTGCTCAAGTTCACGCCCGAGGTGCAGCTTGCCGTGGCCCAGATGCTCGCGTCGCATCCCCCCGGATCGATTCCGCAGAAGGAACTCGATCGCAAGCAGCGCGAGCTCGAATCGAAGCTCGTCGGCGCATTCATCGGCAACGATCCGAAGAGCCTCTATCCGCTGCTGCTCGACAGCGCCGATCGGCACGGGCACGGGCGCAATCCGCGCAACGGCGTCTTCGTGGACGGCTCCGCGCGCGAGCTGACCACGGTGGACGAGGAGGACGCGGAGGAGGAAGCGGGGAACCAGGAGACGGGCATCGGCCATGGAGCGACGCCGTGACGGCGCCGCGAGACGCGAACGCGATGCGATGTGAGGTTGCGACGGCGCGGCGGCGCGTGCCGGCGGAGCGCGGCGCATGATCGAGATCGACCTCTCCGCGTGGCGCGACGCAGTCGATCGGCGGCGGCGCGAGATCGTCGCGGGCGCCGTGGGGCTCGTCGTCGTCGCGGCGATCGCGTCGGCGATCGTCTGGTGGTTCATGCTCCGGTGGAAGCCGCCGCCCTCGATCTTCGACAACCCGGTCGACGATGCGCTCGGCTATCTCGCGCTGCCGGACTTCAACCAGCTGCCGGTGGAGGAGCGAATCAGGTTCCTGATGGAACTCGCGGATCGATTTCGCGGGCTCGAGCCCGGGGAATCGGCGGCGGCCGCCGCGTTCCTCGCCGGCATCGTGGGTCCCGCGCGCGACCAGGTTCACGAGAACGCGCGCACGCTCGCGAAGGACGTGCTCGCGAACGCCGCGGCCGAGTACA
The DNA here is from genome assembly GCA_016873355.1 of Phycisphaerae bacterium. Taxonomy (GTDB): domain Bacteria; phylum Planctomycetota; class Phycisphaerae; order Phycisphaerales; family SM1A02; genus VGXK01. The sequence goes on from VGXK01000049.1 coordinate 8,152, forward strand.
TGAACCTTCCCGAGGAGGAGCGAGGGCCCTTCATCGACAAGTGGGTGACCGACTGGATGCGCATGGGCGAGCGCGTCACGCGCGGCGAGGAGCGCAAGCGCACCGACGACGAGCGCCTCGACGCGGCGAAGCGCGACGTGCGCCGCAATCGCGAGCGAGTGGCCGAGGATGGAGACGATCCGCCCTCGCTCACCGATCGCTCGGCGGGGCAGTTCCTCGACTTCTGGCAGAAGGAAGTCGAACAGGTGGCCACGCCGAAGCAGCAGGGTCAGATCGTGCACTTCATGCAGCAGGTGCGCAAGCGACTTTCGCAGTGAGCGGCCGCGCCGCAGGAAGCGCCCGGCGAGCTCGCGCATGACGAACTCCGCAACGCTTCCGGTCCGCGCCGTCGGCGACTCGATCGTCGCGGCGCTGCGCCGCGCGAACCGGCTCGTGCTCAGCGCCGACACGGGCAGCGGCAAGTCGACGCAGGTGCCGCGGATCCTGCTCGAGTCCGGGCTCGTGCCCACGCGCGAACGCGTGCTCGTGCTCGAGCCGAGGAGGCTCGCGGCGCGGCTGCTCGCGCGCCGCGTGGCCGAGGAGCTCGGCGGCGCACCCGGAGACGTCGTGGGGTGGCAGACCCGGTTCGAGCGGGTCTGGAGCGAGCGCACGCGCGTCGGATTCGTCACCGAAGGCGTCTTCCTGCGGAAGTGGATGGACGATCCGGCGCTCGGCGGCGTCGGCGCCGTCGTGCTCGACGAATTCCATGAGCGAAGCGTGCTCGCGGATCTGGCGCTCGGCCTGGTGCGGCGCACGCAGCGGGAGGCGCGGCCGGACCTGAAGCTGATCGTGATGAGCGCCACGCTCGACGCGGAGGCGCTTGCGCCCGCGCTCGGCGCGGAACGGATCCACGCGGAGGGACGGCGCTTTCCCGTGGAGACCCGGCATCATCCGCCGATCGCCGGCGAAGCGCCGTGGTCGACCGCGTCCGCGGCGCTCGAGGAGCTGATCCATGAGGGCGCGGCGCCGGGAGACGTGCTCGTCTTCATGCCGGGCGCGTTCGAGATCGATCGCACGGTGGAGACGATGAGCGCCGCGCTTGCGCGTCGCGGCGAACGGGCATTCGTCGCGGGACTGCACGGCTCGATGTCGCCCGAGCGCCAGGACGAGGCGCTGCAGTCGCGACGCGAGCGGCGCGTGATCGTCGCCACGAACGTGGCGCAGACCTCGATCACGATCGACGGCGTGGCGACGGTGATCGACTCGGGAACGGCGCGCGTGTTCCGGCACGATCCGCGGCGAGCGCTCGATTCGCTCGTGCTCGAGCCGATCAGCCGCGCGGCGGCGGATCAGCGAGCCGGCCGCGCGGGTCGAACGCGGCCCGGCAACTGCGTGCGGCTCTGGAGCGAGCGAGACCACGCCTCGAGACCGGAGTTCGACGAGCCGGAAATCCGGCGCGTCGACCTCTGCGAGGCGCTGCTCACGGTGGCGGCGGCGCTTCCGGATGGCTGGGCGGACATCGAGCGCTTCGAGTGGGTCGATGCGCCGCCGCGCGAGCACGCGGCGCAGGCGCGGCGCGTGCTCGAGCAGATCGGCTGCCTCGACGCGGGGGGCGCGGTGACGGAGATCGGCCGGCGCACGGCGCGGCTGCCGCTGCATCCGCGGCTCGGTCGAGCGCTCGTCGAGGCCGAGCGTGGCGGCGCGATCGAGCGCACGGCGGCGTGGTGCGCGATCGCCGCGTCGCGGGACTTCGTGGAAGAGCGGGACGCGTC
>VGXK01000050.1 GCA_016873355.1 Phycisphaerae bacterium
GCGCGAGCGGCGATGTCGTCGTCGATCGTCTCCATGCGCTTCTTCGTGAGCGGCCCGGTGTCCTTGATCGTCTGCTTGCCCACGCGGCCGAAGCGCGGATCGACGGTCGGGTCGTCGCGGTCGCTCGCCTTGCAGTCGAGCACGCCGCGCGGGCCGTACTTTTCGCGGAACGCCGGGTCCTTCGGATAGTCGGGAAGTTCAGGCTCCTCCTCGGCGTTCAGGTGATAGAGGTTGCCGTAGAACTCGTCGAAGCCGTGCACGGTGGGGAGGAACTCGTTGCGGTCGCCGAGATGGTTCTTGCCGAACTGCCCGGTGGAGTAGCCCATCGACTTGAGCACCGTGGCGATCGTGGGATCTTCCTTCTGAAGTCCGAGCGTGGCGCCGGGCAAGCCGACCTTGGTGAGTCCCGTGCGCAGGCCGTGCTGTCCGGTGATGAAGGACGCGCGGCCCGCCGTGCAGCTCTGCTCGGCGTAGTAGTCGGTGAAGATCATGCCGTCCTTGGCGACGCTGTCGATGTTCGGCGTTCGATAGCCCATCAGGCCCATCGAGTAGGCGCTGACGTTCGACTGACCGATGTCGTCGCCCCAGATGATCACGATGTTGGGCTGCTGCTGCGCAAGCGCCGAGGCGGCGAGTGCGGCGGCGGTCGCGATTCCGGCGATCGGGTGGCGCATGAGAAATCCTCGAGAGGGTGAACGGCGCGCGAAGAGCCCCGATCGTACGAGAACGATCGGGGCTCGTTGCGCTGGCCTGGCGTTGATGCGCGAGATTCAGATCGGGCAGGGGCCCCAGCCGCCGAGCAGCGAACCGAGATCGTCGCCGTCGACGCTGCAGTCGCGATTGAAGTCCGCATCGCAACCGGGGCACGGGCCCCATTGACCCAGCAGCGTGCCGAGGTCGTCGCCGTCCACTTCACCGCTTCCGTCGAAATCCCATGGACACGTCGAAGGCGTCGGCGCAACGAGTTGCTCGCGCACCGCGCCGCCGGGGAACTCGGCGTTGTGGATGTTCACGTAATGTCCCGCGGGATTGCCCAGGAGCGCGTCGATCGTCGCGTTCGTCTGATTCGCCGCCGAGTTGATGAGCGTGCCCGCTCCGCCGGTGGTGGCCACGCCGAGACTGACGAGAGCGGGACCGGCCACTCCGTCGGCGCCGGTGTGGATGTGCATGGCCGTCGGCGCCGCGATGTTCGAGTACGTGTAGTTCCACGAGATCGTGTTCGTGCCCGGGTTGACCGTGAGCGAACCCGAAGCGGAGCCGTCGCAGTCACCAGGGCCCGGCACTTCATTTTGACCGAGCAGCGTCATCGGATAGACGGTCGCGGGCATCGGAATCAGCTGCCCGCGCACGGCGCCACCGGGGAAGGCCGCGTTGTGGATGTTCACGTAGAAGCCGGGTGGGTTCGCCAGGATGGTGTTGATGTTGGCCGCCGTCGTCGCCGTCGAGCTGATCAGCGTGCCCGCGCCGCCGCTGGTGGCCACGCCCAGATTCACCAGGACGCCACCCGCCGCGCCCGCGGCGCCGGTGTGGATGTGCATCGCCGTCGGCGCCGCGATGTTGGCGAAGGCGAAGCTCCATGAGATCGTGTTCGTGGTCTTGTCGATCGTGAGCACTCCGGTGGCGGTGCCGTCCGGATCGCCCGGGCCGGGGACTTCCTGCGCGCCCGACATGTTGAGGTTGAACTTCTCCGCCATCGCCGGAGCGACGACGAACGCGATGGCGATGAGTGCTGGCACGACACGTCGATGCAGGGGCATGTTGGTCTCCTCTCGTCTTCCTTCGTGAACGGTCCGACCGATCCGCTGGAAGCGCGATGCGCGAAATGAGCGTGGCGACGGGCGAGCCGCATGCTCGCTCGACGCCGCCATGCGCGGACAAAGGTAACCCGGGAGCGATCGGCGTCGAGAAGGGAAGTGCGCAGATTTCAGATGAGCGTCGCTTCATGCCTCTTTTGCGGCGCCGGATCGGGGCGTCGGCGGCGCCGCATCGGGGCGTCGACGGCGCCGGACCTGGGTCGCGGCCGTCGCCGCAACGATCGCGCCGGCCTCGGTATCGTGCCCGCCGATGGCAACCACCGATCGCGCCGGAGTCGGAGCCTCGCCGCCGAGCTTGACGAAGGTCATCGCCGCTTCGAGCGCGGGCACCCTCATCGAGTGGTACGACTTCTACATCTTCGGCGCACTGGCGTTCACGCTCGCGGACGTCTTCTTCCCGAAGGCGAGCGGCGCGGCGGCGCTGCTCGGCACGCTCGCCACCTTCGCGATCGGATTCGTCGTGCGGCCGTTCGGTGCACTGCTCTTCGGCTACATCGGCGATCGCGTGGGCCGTAAGTACACGTTCATGCTCACGCTGCTGCTCATGGGAGGCGCCACGTTCCTGATCGGCGTCCTGCCGGGATTCGCGGTGCACGGCGGATGGCCCGGTATCGGCTGGGCGGCGCCGACTCTGCTCGTGGTGCTGCGGCTGCTCCAGGGATTGGCGCTGGGCGGTGAGTACGGCGGCGCGGCCACCTATGTGGCCGAGCATGCGCCGGAGGGGCGCCGCGGATTCTGGACGAGCTGGATCCAGACCACCGCCACGCTCGGCCTGCTGTTGTCGCTGGCGGTGATCCTCGGCTGCCGCTCGATCATGTCGCCCGAGCAGTTCGCGGCGTGGGGCTGGCGCATTCCCTTCTGGCTCTCGATCGTGCTCGTGGCGTTCTCCTACTACATCCGCCGGCGCATGGACGAATCGCCCGCGTTCAAGGCGCTTCAGCGCGACGGCAAGGTCAGCCGCAATCCGTTCAAGGAGTCGTTCGCCAACTGGGCGAATCTGCGCATCGTGCTGATCGCACTCTTCGGCGCCACGGCGGGGCAGGGCGTCGTCTGGTACACGGGCCAGTTCTACGCGCTGAACTTCATCAAGGGCACGCTCAAGATCAACGCGACGCAGGCGGAGTTCGTGGTCGGCGCGGCGCTGATCGCGGCGACGCCCTTCTTCATCGTCTTCGGGGCGCTGAGCGATCGAATCGGGCGACGGCCGATCATGATCGCGGGCTGCGCGCTGGCGGTGCTTGCGTACTACCCGATCTACATGGAAATGCAGGCGGTGGCGACGGACGCAGCCGCCGCGCTCGCATCCGGCGCCGGCGGCGCTGGCGCGAGCGCCGGTAGCGCCAGCGCGGGCGCCGGTGGTTCGGCGTCGAATGCGTCGTCGACGGCGTTGACGCTCGGCGGCGCCTCCGCGTGGAAGCTCGGCGCGCTCGTCTGGATCCAGGTGCTCTTCGTGACGATGGTGTACGGGCCGATCGCGGCGTACCTGGTTGAGCTCTTTCCCACGCGCATCCGCTATTCGTCCATGTCGTTGCCGTACCACATCGGCAACGGCGTCTTCGGTGGCATGGTGCCGTTCATCGGGCAGCTGCTCGTGGAGCGGACGAAGAATCCGCTCTCGGGCCTCTGGTATCCGATGGCGGTGGCCACCCTGACGGTGATCGTGGGACTTGCTTTGCGCTCGCAGCGATCGGCGCCCGATTGAGATTTCGCACGCCGTTGAGATCGGGAGGCACAAGGATTGTCGCCGTTGGTCGAGGCGTTTGCGCGGACCGCAGAGGTAGGCTTCCGCTTCGGTTCGTGCGGAGCAGGTCGATCGAGCCGCGTCGGCGCGAGCGCCGCTCCGACTCCTGGTGGGAGGAAGCGACATGCCGCAGAGTGCTTTCGACGGCGATCGACGATTCGTTCTCGCGATGACTGCGGCGCTGGCCGCGTTCGCGGTGCCCCTGGCGCCCGCGCTCGCCGACGGCTGTCTTCCGCAGGATCTCAATCGAGATGGATAGGTCGGCGGCGCGCCTGAGGCGCGGCACGGGAAACGCGTGGTCGATCGCCAAGTTCCCGGCCTTCCGGGGTCGCTTCTCCCGCCGACGCAGGTCAAACATGGCTTGATGCGGCGCGTAGGACGGCCATCGGGCGGATCACGATGCCCGGCCAGGGCACGCGAAAGGAAGTGGGACGATGAGTTGCAACGGTTTCATGCGCGCGCAGCCGCGCGTCGAACGGCAGGCGGTCTCCAGTTGGCTCCGCTTGCCTCGAACGAGCGTCACGCAATCCGCCGCCGCACTGCTTGCGGCCGCTTCGCTTCAAGCCGTTGCGCACTCGGGTACCGGCTACCTCTCGACGAGCGGCAACCAGATCGTCGACGGCGCCGGCAATTCGGTGCGCATCACCGGCATCAACTGGTTCGGATTCGAAACGGGCACGCACGTCGTGCACGGCCTCTGGACGCGCAACTACAAGGACATGCTCCAGCAGGTGAAGGACCTCGGCTTCAACACGCTCCGCATTCCCTACTGCAATGCGGCGCTCTCGCCGGGCGCGACCACGAACAGCATCAACAACTGGGCGAATCCCGATCTCGAAGGGCTTTCCCCGATCCAGGTGCTCGACAAGATCGTCGAGCACTGCGGCGAGCTCGGACTGCGGGTGATTCTCGATCGGCACTCGGCGCTCGCCGACAATTTTTGGAATGAGAACCTCTGGTACATCCCGGGAAGTCCCACCTGGACCGAACAGCGCTGGATCGACGACTGGGTGATGCTCGCGGGTCGATACGGGGGCAACGCCACCGTCATCGGCGCCGATCTCTTCAACGAGCCCAAGAACAGCGCCACCTGGGGAAACAGCGCGCCGGCCACGGACTGGAACAGGGCCGCCGAGCGCTGCGGCAACGCGATTCTCGCGGCGAATCCCGAGTGGCTCATCATCGTCGAAGGCGTGCAGACCTTCGCCGGCCAGAGCACCTGGTGGGGCGGCAACCTGATGGGCGCCGCGTCGTTTCCCGTGGTGCTGAGCGCACCGAACAAGCTCGTCTACTCCATGCACGACTACCCGGCAAGCGTTCACGCGCAGCCGTGGTTCGGTGCGCCGAACTATCCGGCGAATCTGCCGGGCGTCTGGAACGGATTCTGGGGTTACCTCTTTGCGCAGAACACCGCGCCGCTGCTGCTGGGCGAGTTCGGCACCAAGCTTCAGACGACGAGCGATCAGGAGTGGCTCGACACGCTGATGCAATACATCGACGGTGATCTCGACCTCGACGGCCAGAGCGACCTTCCGATCGGCGCCAAGGGAATGAGCTGGACCTTCTGGTGCCTCAATCCCAACAGCGGCGACACCGGCGGAATCCTCGCCGACGATTGGATCACGGTGAACGTGGTCAAGATGGCGTATCTCCAGGACAGTCTGGCGCCGTTGATCGGCGCCGCATGCGCCGCCGATCTCGACGGCAGCGGCATCGTCGACGGCGCCGATCTCGGCGCACTGCTCGGCAATTGGGGCGGCGCCGGCTCGGCCGCCGACTTCAACGGCGACGGCACGGTCGACGGCTCGGACCTCGGCGAACTACTCGGCGAGTGGGGCCCGTGCTGATCGCGCTCGCGGCGCGACGACCACGACCGCGGTCGTGCGCGTGCATGCGAACGCGACGACTCATGCGGTCGGGGTCGGCTCGGGAACCGGCGAAGGCGGCCCGTCGTCGCAATCATCATCGGGCAGCGTGGGCGGACGATCGCCGTAGTCCATCTCGCCGTTGAAGTAGGACGAGAGAACGCGCAACGCCGCCTGAGCCACGCTCGTTTCGAGGGCGCTGAGCGAGCGTGCGGGAACGGTCACGTCGCAGGTGTGCGTCACGCTTTCGCAGTAGCTGAGGTAATCGAGCGCGGCGCGAACACGCGCCGGCACGATCGAGCGGCCGATCGAGTAGGTCATTGGTCACATCCGATCTCGCACGGCGACGCGATTCGATGCGGCGCCGCTGCGGGGTGCGGGTTCCGGCATTGGCCGGCCGTCCGCACGCTGCGAACTTCAGCCGGCCCTTCGTGGGTCCTTGCGATGTCCTTGCTGGGTTCGGAGCAGGCGCATGGCGCCTCCATTCGGGTGCGAAGATCGCGCACGGCGCGCGATGGAAAACGAGGGCACATGATGTCTCGACTCCGGAATCAGTCAAGCGCGGAGTCGCGATTTCGACGCGACATTGCCCGCGAGGGCGGCGATCGAACGAGCACGCAACCATGGAACCATCGGCATTCCGCAGCGAGGCGACGATCTCTTCAGGCCGTTGCCGCTTCCATCAACCTGATCCCTCTTACGAAAGACTGCTCTCGTGCCCTCGGGCCGCGACAGTCTCTCACAAGACCTGGACCTGTTCAGCGCACCTCAGTCGGCACGGCGAGAAGCGTGCGCATGCGCTCATTGAGTGCGAAGTTCGCATGCAATGAAACGGCCCCGCGCGGAGTTCTCGCGCGGGGCCGTCGAACGCCCTGTTCCTCTTTCGCCGCGATCCGCCCGCTATCGGCTCCACGCTCCCAGCAGCACACCGAGGTCGGAGCCATCGACGAAGCAGTCGAAATCGAGGTCGCCGAAGGGGCCGTTCGTCCCCCAGACGCCAAGGAGGTCGCCAAGGTCGGAGCCGTCGACGAGCCCGTCGCCGTTGAGATCGGCGGGATTGGGCAGCGACGTCGTGGTTCCGCTGAACTCGTATGCACCGATGTCGATCGGCACGCCCGTTGCGCCGCCGTTCGGCATGCCTGTGTCATTGTGGACTCGCAGATTCAGATCGGCATCGAAGGGGAATGTCTCGAACACGAGATCGTCGCCGTCCAGGTCATCGAGATCGAAGCCGAGGCCGCCGAGGGTTCCGCTGTCGATTCCCGGCGATCCGGGCTTGAGCCGGTAGTCGTCGTCGAGCGTTCCCGGCACGCCGTCGGCTCCATCCTGATCCACGAACAGCGGCGGCTGCGCGCTGACATTGACTCCAGGGTTGAGCCCGCTGTAGCACCCGATGATGCAATCCTGAATGGAAGGGGAACCCAGGGTGCTCAGCTGCGCCGCTTCAAAGCTCCCGGTGCCGTTGGTGTTCCCCACGAGAATGCTGTTGAAGATGACGACAAGGGGCGTGGCGTCTGCAAACCCGATGCCCCCCGCGGCGTTCGCCGGGCTGCAGCTGTTGCCGACGATCGTGCAGTTGCCGAAGGTGGCTTCGTCCACGAAGCACGCACCACCGTCAGCGCCCGCCGAGTTGCCGGCGAAAACGCAGTTGACGAAGGATGGCTCGCTGTCGATTCTCGACACCACGCCGCCGCCGCTGCCCTTCGCGCTGTTGGCGATGATGCGGCAGTTCTGAATGCGGGGCGAAGCGCCGTTCCTCATGTCCAGGCCGCCACCCGCGCTGTCGTTCGCCGTGGGAAGATTCGCGTTTCCGGCGGTGATGGTGACGCCGTCAAGCACCGTCGTCTCGTCGATGAACGCGCCGTCGAAGACCACCACATGCAACGAGTTGTCGGAGGTCGAGGCGCCACCGATTGCGCCGCTGAGGATTACGGGATTCGCGGTCGGATCGCGATAGAGCCGATCGAGCTCGCCGCCGTTGAAGCCGCCGAAGATCCTGCAGTCCGGACTGGGCGTGAATGAAATGGCGCGGTTCGTGGTCGTTGTTGGCTTGTAGGTTCCCTTCGCGATCCAGATTTCGGCGGGTCCGCCGAACTTCGGATCGTTCTGCGCCGCGAGCGCCTGCTGAAGCGTCGGGAACGCGTCGGTCCAGGTCAATCCGGTGGCGGCACCGACGGCGGCGTGATTCACGAACCAGGTCGTCGGTCGTGCGTGCTCGTACGCGCCCATGTCCGGAAGCGGAACCGCGCCGGCGCCGTTGTTCGCAACAAGGGCATCTTCGAGGCGCCGCGCCTTGCCGTGAAGGTCGAACGGCATCTGCTCGATGGTGTTCGAGTCGCCGTCGAGATCGAGTATGTCGTTCGGGATGGCGACCGTGCTGCCGCGATCGATGCACGGCGAATCGCCGGCGAGACGGAAGTTGTCGTCGTCGGTGCCGATCTCGCCGTCGTTCCCGGCGGCGTCGCGGAACTTCGGATCAGCCGCGATGTTCCCGGCGCCGGCCGGCGGCGCGCCGGTGCCGACGCAGGAGAAGCTCACGCTCAGCGCGGAGTTGTTGAGCAGTTGCGTCGACCCCTCATTGAACGACACGATGGAGTTCACCATCTGGCCCGTCGCACCCGACGCGAACACCACGCCGGAACCTCCGAACGGCGCCGCGTTGAAGGCGATGGTCGAACTGCGAATGGTGATCGAGCCGGCCGAATGCACGCCGCCGCCGATGTTGCCGGCCTCGTTGTCGACGACCAGCGAATTGGAGATCGTGACGGTCGTCGTTCCGCCCGCCGCGAGCGCGCCGCCATTGCCGGCCGGACCCGCGGCGTTCCCGTGGAATCGGCACGAGACGACATCGGCGGTTCCTGCGTTCACGGCAACGGCGCCTCCGGAGGAGTCGCTGTCGTTGTCGAGAAAGACGCACCGGAGGAGATCGATGTTGCTCGTACCCTCGAGGTAGATCGCGCCGCCCAGCTCTTTCGCGTGGTTGTCAATGAAGCGGCAGTCGTTCACATCGACGGTCGAATTCGTCAGGAGCAGGCCGCCGCCGTGGGCGTTGTTGCCGGTTCCGTCGGCGTAGCCCGACATGATCGTGAACCCTTCGAGCACCGCGTTCGTCACTCCGGTGGCGCGGACCACGTGCTGGCTGTTGTCGAGATCGCTCTGCGCGATCCCGATCGCGCCACTCAGGAAGGTGGGGAACTTCGTTGGGTCTCGATCGTCGAAGTCGTCGGAGAGAACGGTGAATCCGCCATAGACCCCGACTCCGGACTTGAGCGTGATGCTCACGGTCTGAAGCAGGCCGGTGGTGGGCTTATAAACCCCCTTCGCCACCCAGATTTGATCTCCGGAAACGGCCGCCGCGAGCGCGGGTGGAAGCGTGTGGAACGCCGTATCCCAACTGTTGCCGTCCTCGACGGGATTGGTGCTGTCGGCGTTCACTCGGATGATGTCCGCAATCGCGCTCCGGCCGGCGATGAGCACGGCAAGGCACGCGAGGGCACTGGCGGCATTGCGCGCGAGGACACTGGCGGCAATGCGCGCGAGTGCTTCGGCGGAGATGCGCGCTCGCGAGCTCTCTCGAACGACGGCGAGAGGGCTTCGCGCCGCGCGCGGCTTCAAGGGCGAGGGACGACGAGCGAGTGGATTTCGAGTGCTGCTGGTCATTCGTGGCTCCGATTCCCGGCCAATGGCCGGCTGAGGTTCGATGGGACGGGCCTCGGCCGCCGCCGATGAGAGCGTCGTCCCGGAGGGAAAGCGACGAACACCTGAAGGCGGGATCATCGTGCCGCCGGTTTTTCCTCCGAATGGGGCTCGGTACGCTCCGGTGGCCGTCGAAGCGACTGGGGCGGTTCCTTCCATGTCATCGCCTTCGCCCACGAATCACGCCGATTCCTTCGGGGAGTTCGATGCCGGCCGCGTGACGGAGCTTCTCCGCGCCGCGGCAGGCGGTGAGAGCGCCGCGATCGACGAGATCTTCCCCGTCGTCTACGCATGCCTGCGAACGGAGGCGGGGCGGCTCCTGCGCACGGAGCGGTCCGGGCACACGCTGCAGCCGACGGCGCTCGTGCATGAGGCGTGGCTTCGACTCTCCGCGAATGGAGGCGTCCGCATCGAGGACCGCCTCCACTTCCGTGCGGTCGCCGCCCTCGTCATGCGCCGAATTCTCGTGGATCACGCGCGGCGGCGCGGGCGCCTCAAGCGCGGCGGAGGCGGGGACGCGCCGCGACTCGAGACGATCGTCGCGCTCGAGCCGCTCGATCGCCGAAGCGC
>VGXK01000051.1 GCA_016873355.1 Phycisphaerae bacterium
TCCATCGGCGGATCCTCAAGATCCGCCTGCTTCGCCCTCCTTGCCACACTCGTCTCGCCAACGCCAGCTCGCTACGCCTGAGTCGTCACCGCTCTAGGCTCAGCGATCGCCGCCGACGAGCCGACCGCCCGAGTGCTCGACGAGCGCCTCGAGCGTGCGCCACGCGTCGCCGAAATCGATGGCGCCGCTTGCGGCGGCCACGCCCTCCTCGAGCGAACGAACGCGATCGGCGGCGAGCAGGGCCGCCGCCGAATTCGCGAGCGCCATTCGACGCGCCCATCCCCGCTCCTCGCCTCGAAGCACGGCTCGCAGCAGGGCCGCCGCCTGCTCGAGCGACGCGGGCGCCTCGATCGGCGCCTCGTCCGCGCTCGCCGGCACGAGCGCCGCCGGATCGGCGCTCCATTCGCGAATGCGACCCTGCTCCACTTCGAAGATCCGCGTCGGCGCCGAGATGCTCACTTCGTCGAGGCCGTCGTCGGAATGAAGCACGAGCGCCCGGCGCGATCCGAGCCGCACGAGCGCCTCGGCCATCGGTCGAAGGAGCGACGCGTGGTAGACGCCCACCACCTGCCGCATCGCGCCCGCGGGATTCACGAGCGGACCGACGAGGTTGAAGATCGTGGGAATCGGAAGGGCGCGCCGCGCCGCGAGCGCATGCTTCGCCGCGGGATGATGATGGATCGCGAACGCGAAGCAGATGCCGCAGCGATCGATCGATCTCGCCTGCGCGGCCGGATCCGCGTCCACGTTCACGCCGAGCGCGGCGAGCACTTCGGCGCTGCCGCGGCCGGTGCGGCTTCGATTGCCGTGCTTGGCGACCTTGGCGCCGAGACTCGCCGCCACGATCGCCGCCGCGGTCGAGGCGTTGAATCGCTTCGGCGCGCCGCCGGTGCCGGCGGTGTCGAGGATTTCGTGCGCGGGAACCGAAGTCGGAATCGAGCGCACGCGACTTCGCATCACGCGCACGGCGCCGGCGAGTTCCTCCGCCGTGGGCACGCGCGTGGCGAGCAGCGCAAGCAGCGCGCCGATCTCCGGTTCGCTCGCACGACCATCCGCGATCGCTTCGAAGGCCGACGCGGCCGCGGACTCCGCCAGCGTCCGGCCGCGCACGAGTTCCGCGAGCGCCGCCGCCAGCGGTCCCGCGGTTCCCGGCGAGGCGGGAGCAGCGCCCGCCCCTTTCGCACTCGAACCCGCGGGTTCCCCCGTCGAGGCCGCCCTCGCGGCGGCGAACTCCGGCGGTCCGGGCAGCGGCGACCGCGCGGACTCCGCCGCGCTCCGTGCCTTCGCATCCGCCGAACGCTCCGGCCGCGCCTCGTGCCCGCTCACAGCCCGTAGCTCGTGAGCAGCTTCACGACCTTGGGTTGATCGGGATTGAGCTGCAGGCTGCGCCGGAAGTAGCTCGACGCTTCCGCCGCGGCGCTTCGATCCTGCCGACCCGAGAGCAGCCAGCGATTGATGGCGTTCACCGCCATGCCGTTGATGCTCACCCAGTTCGCGGGATCGATGTCGGTCGACTTCTTGTAGTACTCGAAGCTCTTCGTGAAATCGCCGAGCTTGAAGTGGGCCCAGCCGAGTCGCTCGTAGTTGTCACTCGACGGGTCGAGTCGCACGAGCGCGTCGGCGGTGTTCGCGGCTTCCTTGTAGCGCTGTCCCGACGCGTAGGCGTTGAGCAGGTTGCGAAGGATCTGCGGCGTCGGCTCGATGAGCTCGAGCGAGGTCTCGTACTGCACGATGGCGTCGTCGAGTCGGTTGAGGCGCTCGTACGCCACGCCGAGATTGACGCGCGCGGGACCGTTCTTCGGATCGAGTCGAACGGCTCGTTCGGCGAACGGCACGGCGCCGGACGCGTTGTCCATCTGGAGGTAGGCAAGCGCCATCGCCAGGTTCGCGATCGCCGAATCGGGATCGATCACGAGCGCGCGGTGGTAGGACGCGATCGCGTCGAGCAGCTTGCTCTGTCGGTGGAGCGCGCGGCCGAGGCCGAGGTGCGCCTCGAAACTCTCGGGCGACACGACGATCGCCTTGCGGAACGCCGCTTCGGCGGCCTGCGGATCTCCCTGCGCAAGCAGCGTCTCACCGACGCCGATGTACCCGGCGGGCAGATTCGGATTCTCGCGAAGGATCTCCTCGAAGAGGCGCATCGCGGTCTCGTAGTCGCCGGCGCGGCGCGCTTCCGTGGCCTGGTTCACCTTCTGCTGAATCGGCGAGACGGGAGGCGCGGGCGGCGGCGCGGGCGCTTCGTTCGCTGCCGGCGCGCCGTTCGACGCCGCGTGCGTCGGGGCGTTCGACGAGGCGTCCGTCGGGGCGTTCGACGATTCGTTTGCTCCCGCCCCCGCACTCGCCGCGCTGCTCGCGCCCGCGTTCGTCGGCTCGCCGGGAGCAGCGGGCGCGCCGTTCGACTTGGTCGACGACGCCGTCGGCGGCGCAGGCTGCGACTCGACGACGGGAGGCTTCGTCTCGGGTGGAGGCGGCTTGACCGCCGGGGGCGGCGGCTTCACATCGGGTGCCGGAACCCTTGGCTCCTGGGCCGGGGGCTTCACCTCGGGTGCCGGCGGCTTCGGCTCGGCAACAGCCGTCTTCGCTTCCGGCGCGGGGGGCTTCACTTCGGGCGCAGGCGGCTTCGCTTCCGGCGCCGCGGACTTGGACTCGACGACGGGAGGCTTCGTCTCGGGAGGAGGCGGCTTGACCGCCGGCGGCGGCTTCACCTCAGATGCCGGAACTCTTGGCTCCTGGGCCGGCGGCTTCACTTCGGGTGCCGGCGGCTTCGGCTCGGCAACAGCCGTCTTCGCTTCGGGCGCGGGGGGCTTCACTTCGGGTGCCGGCGGCTTCGCTTCCGGCGCCGCGGACTTGGACTCGACGACGGGAGGCTTCGTCTCGGGAGGAGGCGGCTTGACCGCGGGGGGCGGCGGCTTCGCCTCGGGGGCGCTCGGCTTCGACTCCGGGGCTGACGGTTTCGACGCGTCAGCCGTCGGCTTCGACTCGGCTGGTCTCGACTCGACGACGACCGGCGCTGGCTTCGGCTGCTCCTTGGGGGGCGCGGGCGTCGATGCGACCGCGGGTGGAGGCGAAGGACGCGGCGGCGTCGTGGGCGGCGCGACCTCGGGCGTAGGCGGCGTCGCCACGGGTGGGGGCTCGACCGGACGCGAGTAGACGGTGATCCGCTTCTGGTCATCCGTCGAGGACGGTGTCGTCGCGGGTTGGGCGGTCGGCTTCGTCGTCGGCGCAGCGCTCGCAGGGGCGGCGTCGAGCCCTTCGTCGGCCGTGGGAGCCTGGGCGCAACCCACGATCAACACGAGCGTTGTGACGGTGGCGGCGCGGGCGGCGGCGAAACTCCACGCGCTTGCGCCGCTGCCGAAGACACCGCTCGGCGACCCGCGCGAGCGAGCGTGTGGGAACGATCGCCGCCTCATGTCCACCGTTCCTCCACTTCGGTTGAACCGACGCCGCAGCACCAGAAAGCAGTCTAGAGCGGTGACGACTCAGGCGTAGCGAGCTGGCGTTGGCGAGACGAGTGTGGCAAGGAGGGCGAAGCAGGCGGATCTTGAGGATCCGCCGATGGAGCCCGACGATGCCACACGAAGTCGCAGCCCGCCAGATCGCTACGAATGAGGAGGAACCGCTCTAGCGGCCGACCCTGGCCGAGGTTCGCGCGGGCTTGGAGAGTGCTCGCAGTCTTCGGACGTTCTCGCGGTCCCAGGGCTTGCCCTTGAACGAACCCTCCTTCGGCGTCTCGAGGATTCCCGGGCGCTTCTCGAACGCGGGCTCGCGGAGCAGCACGCGGAAGCACGCGGCGCCGCAAACGCCGTCGCCGATGTGCTCGTGCCGATCGAGTCGTGTGCCGCAGGCGCCCTTGGAATCGTTGAGATGGAAGACGAGCACGCGATCAGGCGACAGCAGGCTCTTCATGATCGCCAGCGTCGACGCGGCGCCTGCGTCCGTGCTCATGTCGTAGCCGGCGGCGGTGGCGTGGCAGGTGTCGAAGCAGTAGCCGATGCGCTCCGGCCGCTTCACGCGCTCGCGCACCATCGCCAGTTGACGCAGGTCGTAGCCGAGCGCGGTGCCGGGTCCCGCCGTGTTCTCGAGACAGGTGACGACCTTGAATCCGCGCGTCTCGTCGTGCAGCGAATCGAGCGATTCGACGAGCCGATCGATGCCGCCCTGCTCGTCGTCCGTGCACGCCTGCGGGCGCTCCGGCGCCCTCACGCGCGGCGGCACGGCGCCCAGATGTGCGCCCGGATGCATCACGCAGCGACGGATGGCAAGCGCCTCGCAGCGCTCCAGTTCCGTGCGCTGCGCCGCGATCGAGCGCTTCCGCGCGTCGTGATCGGGCGACGCCAGGTTCACGAGATAGCTGTTGTGACTGACCGTGCGGCAATCGTCGGGATCGTCCCAGCCGGCCTCACGAAGCGCGACGAACCAGTCGTCGATTTCTTCCTTCGACGGTGCTCGCGGCGCCCACTGGCGCTGATTCGCGGTGAAGACCTGCACGCAGTCGAGTTCGAGCTCGATCGCCGAGCGCACCGCGTTCGCCACCCCGCCGGCCACGCTCAGATGCGAACCGAATCTCATCGCGCGGCGCCCTGAACGGCGTTGCGGCGAATTCGCGTCATCGCTCCGCGCCCAGCTCGACCATCTTCGCGCCCATCGAGCGGGCCGCCGCCACGATGCGCTCGGCGGTGCGCACCGCCGCGAAGCCGTCCTCCGCGTCGACGAACGGCCGACGCGACTCGCGAATGGCGCCGACGAAGTCCTCGAACTGGAGCTTCAGCGGTTCCCCCGCGCCGACCGAAAGCTGCTCCACAGCCACCAGCTCCAGGTAGTTCACCGACGAGAGATCCGCGCCGTCACGCAACTGCTTGCGCACATCCGCGATCTTGGCGGCGTTGGCGGTCTTGCGGATGAGCGTGCCCTTGCGCTCCACGAAATCTGCGGAGAGGTACGCCTCCTCCGTGATGATGCGCATCTTTCGTTCGGTCTTGAGCGCCAGCCGGCTGGCCGTCATGTTCGCCACGCAGCGCACGCCCTCGGAATCGGCGGGGAAGACGAGCCGCACGTTGCAGACGTCCTCCGCCTCGCCCAGCACGGCGACGGCGCTCGCGTGCACTTCCTCCGGCTCCTGTCCGAGCAGCATGAGCAGGATGTCGATGTCGTGAATCATCATGTCGTGCACGACGCCGACGTCGACGCTGCGGAAGGTCATGGGGCTGATGCGATCGATCTCCACGAATCGAGGTCGCAGATTCGTGACGCCGCGAATGGCGACCATCACCGGGTCGTAGCGCACCACGTGGCCCACCTGGAGCACCACGCCCGCACGAGCGGCCGCATCCGCGATCGCCCGCGCTGACGGCACGTCCGGCGCCAGCGGCTTCTCGATCAGGCAGTGCACGCCCGCGCCCACGAGCGCTTCCGCCGCGGCGCGATGATGCACCGTGGGCGTGGCGATCACGGCGCAATCCACGCCGTGCTTCACGAGCTCTTCGACGGTTTCGAATCCCTTGCCGCCGTACTGCTCGGTGATCGTGGCGCGGCGCTCGGGATCGCGATCGACGACGCCGACCAGCTCGCATCCCTTCGTAAGCGACGCGATGCGCGCGTGATGGCGCCCCATGCGTCCAACTCCGACCACGCCGCAACGAAGAGTCTTCATAAGGGCCTTGCCGCCCGATTCCACGGCGACGAAGGCTCGACAGCGTATCAGCCCGCGCTCGTTGCTTGATCGACCCCGTCGCACGGTTCCAGGCTGAAGAACTCGGAACGATCCGCCGCGATCGGCGCTTTCCGAGTTCGCGCTTTCCGCGATCCGCGCCGCGCGTTACCTTCGTGGGTTCACTTGGGAGATCGATCATGAAGAACTCGCTTCGTCGTGGCGCCGCGCTCGCGGCTCCCGTCATCGTCACGATGGTCGTCGCGTCGTCGCTGCACGCCGGTGCGCCGAAGCCCGCGATCCTGAAGCTGGTACTGGAGGGCGACGCCGTCGCCGGCATCGGCACGGTCACCGCGATCGACGCCATTTCGATCAACAACGCCGGCCAGTGGCTGGTCGAGCTCGACACGAACAACGCGAACACGGACATCGACGGAGCCGTCGTCTCCGCGAGCGGCGTCTTCGTGCGCGAAGGCGACGCGCTCGCGGCGCCCGCCGGCGCGACCGTCGGGTCCTTCGACAGCGTCTGGCTCAACAGCCAGGGCGACGTGGCGTGGAACATGTTCCTCGACGGCCTGACGACGAGCACGGACAGCGGGCTCTTCATCGGCACCGGGCTGGTGCTCCAGGAGAGCACGATCTCGACGGCGCCGCAGCTCTCCGCCGGCACGCCCTACATCGGCTTCTTCGATGTGAAGGGAATCGACGACGGGCGCTTCTTCGTCGTCGCGAGCGTCGACGATCCGGCGATCGCCACTTCCGTCGATCGCGCGCTCGTCTGGTTCGACGTCGACTCCGACGGCGATTCGTACACGGAGGAAGTCATCGCGAAGGAGGGCGATGTGCTCGACGAGCTGACCGACGCGGTGACCGACTTCGGCACCGGCCAGGAGAACTACGCCGTCAATGGATCGGGGCAGGCGCTTTTCCTTGCGTCGCTCACCGGCGCCACCGCCACGAACGGCGCGCTCTTCCTGGACGGCGCATTGCTCGCGCGCAAGGGAGACGCGTCGCCCGAGGCCGGGTTCACCTACAGCAGCCTCGGCACCAGCACGCGCATCGATCTGAACGATTGCGGCGACTGGGTGATGCTCACCGGCCTGAGCGGCGCCACCGAGACGAATCAGATCATCGTGAAGAACGGCGCCACCGTGATTCAGAAGGGCGATCCGGCGCCGGGAATCGGCGGCGAGACGATCACCGGATTCGGCAGCGGCTCGCCGGTCCGCATCGCCAACGACGGCGACGTGATCTGGTTCGCCACGCTGTCGGGCGACGCGTCCATGAATCAGGCGCTCTACAAGGGAACGAGCGTCATCGCACGCAAGGGCGTGTCGATGGTCGATGGAATGACCGTCACCACGATCTGCGGCACCACCGTCACGGGCGGCATCAGCGAGGGAATCACGATCAGCCCGACCGGGCGCTTCGTCATGTTCCGCGGCGTGCTCGACGCCGATCTCGTCGGCGCGTTCATGATCGATCTCGGCATCGACGCGGACTTCAACGACGACGGCATGGTCGACGGCGACGATCTCGGCACGATGCTCGGCGAGTGGGGCGCCTGCCCCTGCTGCGAAGCCGACTTCAACGGCGACGGCGTCGTGGACGGCGACGACCTCGGCACGCTGCTTGGAGATTGGACGAACTGACGGCGCGTGCTCGGCGCCCTCAGCGCGGCAGTCGCGGCTCGTGTTCGGCGGCGCGTCGGGCGCGTCGTTCGGAGCGACCGACTTCTTCGTAGCTGCCGATGAGCGTCAGGAGCATGTCGCGAGCCAGCAGCGCCGGCGCCAGGATCTGCGCCGCGAGCGCCGAGACGAACGCGGCCGCCATTCCGAGCACGACGGGCGTCCACGTTCCCTGGAAGAGCGTGACGACGAACGACAGGATCGCCGAAAGCACTCCGATGCCGACGCACCAGGTGTAGACGCGAGTCGGCCCCTCGTCCGCCACCGAGTCGCCCAGCGCCGCCAGCCACGACAGATGCAGATAGGTGCCGGCGCTGGCGGCGATCACCGCCCCCACCAGCAGGGTCTTCGCGAGCGGGTGCGCCGGTTCCGTCCAGAGCAGGATCGACACGAGCCACCACGACGGCGCAAGCGCGAGCGTCACGAGATGCAGCGAGTGCCGGCCGATGCGAGGCCACGCGATCGGAATCGGCGAGTCGGGTGCGCCGAGCGAGCCCCATCCGTACGGCAGCGCCAGCGCCATCGAAATCGGCAGCGGTGCCGCCAGCAGCGCCACGATGTCGCCGAGGTCCGGAACGCGGGTCACTCCCGCGAGCGGAAGCACCGCCGCCAGGACGAGCGCGAGCATCGGGCCGAGCAGTGCCGTCGCGCCCATCGCCACGAACCGCAAGGCGATCGGCTTCACCACGGCCGGCCCCTGCGTGTAGAGCTGCGGAACCTCGCGCCGCGAGCGACCCGACGCGACGACGAGCTCGAAGCCGCATTCGGGGCAGATCGATTGACCTTCGAAGAGCAGGTAGCCGCAGCGCGTGCAGCGACGACTCGGCCCCGACGCGGCGCCCTTGACCGGCCGCACGCGCGGGATGAACCCGCTCACGAGCCGAGGCCTCGATCGAGCAGCGAATGCGCCGGAGCGCTGCGTGCGCCGCGCCGCGTCGAGTCGCCGGCTCCGCGCTCGCGCACGAAGCGAACGGCGTTCTCGAACATGGCCAGGCCGAGCGGCGTTCCGCGCCGCACCGACGCGTCGAGCCGAGTCCAGCGCGGATGCTGCGTCCAGCGCGTGAATCGCTCCGGATGCGGCATGAGTCCCAGCACCACGCCGCTCGGATCGCAGATTCCCGCGATGCGGCCGAGCGAACCGTTGAAGTCGTCGGCCTCGGCGTAGCGGAGCGCGATCTGCCCATTGGCCTCGAGCGACGCCGCGATCTCCGGCGACGCCACGAATCGGCCTTCGCCGTGGGCGTTCGGCAGCGTTCGCTCCGCATGCGAGGAAAGGCCCTTCGTCCAGATGCAGCGAGTGTTCGACGGAATCTCGACCTCGGTCCAGCGATCGTGGAACTTGCCGTCGGTGTTCTGCGCGAGCGCCACGGTCGGCGTCGGAGCGTCACGGTGCGCGGGAGCTTCACGGTGCGCGGGAGCGTCGCTGCCCGCGACGCCGACGCGCCGCTCCGCCGCGCCGCGATCGGCCGCGCCATGCTCCGCCGCTCCGCCCGGCAGCAACCCCGCCTGCACCGCGATCTGGAATCCGTTGCAGGGGCAGATCATCGGCACGCCGCGCTCGATCGCGGCGATGAGCGCCGGGGAAATCGAGCGCCGGATGAGCTGCGCCATGATGCGCCCGGCGGCGATGTCGTCGCCGAAGCTGAATCCGCCCGGAAGCCCGATGAGCCGGGCGCCGTCGAGCGTCGACGGCGAGCGCATGAGCGACTTCAACAGATGCACTTCCGGTTCAGCGCCGGCCATCTCGAACGCGCGGACCAGCTCGAGATCGCAATTGATGCCGGGGGCGGTGATGACGATCGCGCGCAGATGGCTCATGGCAGCTCCGCCCCACGGCTCCAGGCCTCGCGCACTTCATCGAGCTTCCACGAAACGCGCCCGTTGGCGCCGCCGAGTTCGACCGAGAGCGCGGGATCGGCGACGGTGGTTCCAATCACCGCGAACGGCAGATCCGCGAGCGCTGTGCGCAGCGCGTCCAGCTTCGACGGCTCCACTTCGAGCAGGTAGCGGGACGGATCCTCGGCGAACGCGAGCGCTTCGGCGGAGACGGCCGCGGCACGCGCCGGCACGTTCGCAAGCTCGATCGAGCAGCCGACGCGTCCCGCCATCGCCATCTCGGCGACGGCCACGAGCAGGCCGCCCTCGCTCGGATCGTGGGCGCTTCGCACGAGTCCCCGCGAGATCGCCTGCGCCACCGCGCGGGCGGTCTTCGGCCCGCGCTCGAGGTCGACGCGCGGCAGCGACCCGTCGACGCCCGGCGGCTCGGGCTTGCCCGCGGCGGCCGCGCCGCCCGTCACCGCGCTCCAGTGCGAGCCACCCAT
>VGXK01000052.1 GCA_016873355.1 Phycisphaerae bacterium
TTCATCGCGGGGCGCGTGATCCTGCCCATGGAGCTCGCGCACCTGCCGTATCGCAAGGGTCGGACCTTCGAGGATTACGTGGGCGCACGCGGGATGGAGCGGCTCGGCAAGAAGTCG
Organism: Phycisphaerae bacterium; assembly: GCA_016873355.1. GTDB lineage: Bacteria > Planctomycetota > Phycisphaerae > Phycisphaerales > SM1A02 > VGXK01. The sequence continues at coordinate 118 of VGXK01000052.1, forward strand.
TGGCGTCGGCATGTCGAGCGCGTGGTCGCGGCGCTGCGTGCCGCGCTCCTTCCCGACGAGGTCGTGCTCGGCGGCGGAAACGCCAAGCAGCTGAAGGAGCCGCCCGAAGGCTGTCGCATCGGCGACAACGCGAACGCGTTCCTCGGCGGCTTCCGGCTGTGGGAGCGCGAGTGGGAGAACTCGATTCCGGTCTACGACGACGGAGTCGGGGCGAAGAGCTGATGGCGCCGCGGGCTCGCGGCGGACGAGCCGCGGCCGCGCCTCAGTGGCGTCGCCCGATTCCGCCGATCGCTGGCATCTGCTCGCGCCGCGACGCCCAGATCGCCAATCCGGCGCCAAGTGCGATCAGGCCGATGCTCAGCATCATGGGAAGCGTGAGCGCGCCGATCTGGTCGACCCCGTGGTCGGGCTGCCGCAGCGCCTCCGTACCCATGCGAAGCGTGCCGTAGGCGGCGAAGAACCAGCCTGCCACCACGCCCGGCCGTCGCGGCTTCCACCAGACGACGAGGAGGATGGCGAGAAGAATCGGTCCATCCGTGAGTGCCTGAAGGAACTGGTTCGGGTAGTGCGGCGTGAGGTGCGGTGCCAGCGCTTCGAGGGCGCGCTCGTTGCCCGCGTAGCACGCGTCCACGAGCGAGCGAGGAAACGGCGCCGCGGGATCGACGATTCCCATTCGCTGCAGCGGCGCAAGCTTGGCCAGGTGCGGGAATCCGGGTTCGAGCGCTTCGGCGGGGAACTTCGTGCTCCACCAGGGCGGACTCGCCCACCACTCCGGCGGCAGCGCCTTGCCGGGAAGCTCGCCGTTCACCCAGTTGGCGAGTCGACCGAGCGCAAGCCCCGGCGGCGATCCGATCGCCGCGCAGTCGATGAGATGCAGGAACGGGACTCGATGCCGCGCCGCGAAGAGCAGCGCCGCCAGCGTCACGCCGACGATGCCGCCGTGGCTCGACATTCCGCCGTGGTGGATGTCGAGCACGCCCCACCACGGGAACCCCGGATGCACGGTGGTGACGAGGTCGCGATCGTAGAAGAGCACGTGCCCGAGTCGCCCGCCGATCACGACTCCAACGACCACGTAGAAGACGAAGTCGCTCACCTGCACCGGCGTAAGCAGGATGCTCCCGCGCTTGCCGAGCCAGCGCAGAAACATCCATCCGATGAGGAACCCCACCGCATAGGAGAGGCCGTACCAACGGATCCCGAAGCCGCCGCCGAATTCGACGGCGTAGGGATCGAGCGTGTGGATGATCGATTCGGCGAGCAGCATCGGCGCGCTCGTGCGGCACGGGGCGCTACGGGCGCTCCCAGGACTTCGGAACGCTTCCCGTGGTCGCGATGATTCGGCTGCGGAATCCTCCGCGTCCATGCCAATCGGTGACCACCTGGAGCCAGCGCGGGCTCAGGCCTTGGGCAAGATCGTCACGAATGCGGTTCGTCACCGCCTCGTAGAAGATCCCCTCGTTGCGGAAGCTGTGGAAGTAGAGCTTCAGGCTCTTGAGTTCCACGCACACCGCCGCCGGCTCGTAGCGGATCGTGATGCGCCCGAAGTCCGGATGCCCGGTCTTCGGGCAGAGCGAGGTGAACTCCTCGTGCACGTGCTCGACCACGAACGGTGCGTCGGTGGGCGAGTCGAAGAACTCGAGCAGCTCCGGACGAGGCATGCGGCGCAGCGTACCGAAGGCGCGCGGCGTTCCGCCCCGCCGCGGAGGCGTTCGAGCGGTGACGACTGAGGCGTAGCGAGCTGGCGTTGGCGAGACGAGTGTGGCAAGGAGGGCGAAGCAGGCGGATCTTGAGGATCCGCCGATGGAGCCCGACGATGCCACACGAAGTCGCAGCCCGCCAGATCGCTACGAATGAGGAGGAACCGCTCTAGAACGGGAACGAGATGATCGGCATGCCGCCGGATCCGCGATCGCCGAGATCGGCGATGGCGCGATTCTCCTCCTCCGTGAGGATCTTCCTGAGTCGCCGCATCGTGGCGTCGTTCATCTCGCTTCGGTCGAAGCGGAGTCGCTGCTGAAGAGAGTCGGCGCTTCGCATCGCGCGCATCTCCGACGGCCCGGGACCCTGCGCCGCCGAGCCGCCGAGCCGCTTCTCGCGCTCGAGCGCGTCCTCGATGAAGCGATCGACGAGCCGGTCCACGCCGCCCTGATGCTGCGAGAGCAGGTCGATGAGCGCCAGGCGTCGAGCGTCGTCGAGCGACGAGAGCGCGAGCGCCTGCTCGACGCGCTCGTCGACGGCGCGGCGATCCTGCATGACCTCCGGCATCGCCGACGCGTAGGCGGTGCGTCGAACGGAACGGGCCGCCGGCGCCGGCAGCGTCTGCGCGAGCAGGTCGAGCGTGCGCCGCACCTCGTCCGTCACCGCCTGCTGCGCCGACGCAAGCGCGCCGATCGCCTTCGCCCACTCTTCGCCGCCGAGATTGATGCGCTCCTCGACGTTGCCGCCGGGACCCTCGATCCGCTCCACCGACGCGCGTTCGATCCGCTGCACCTCGTCGGAGGCCGCGAGCATCTGCGCCAGCAGTCCCGAGAGCCGCGCGCCGTGCGAGGCGACGAGTTCCGCCGCCGCCGCGCGGTCGGCGCCGGCGAGCTGCGTCGACGCCATGATCGCCGGCAGATCGACGCGCTCGAATCGTCCCCACGGCCGCATGCCGAAGCGATGAATCGCGCTGATGCGCTGCCGCAGCCGATCGCGCGCGCGGATCCCTTGCTCGCGCTCCATGGCGTCGCCGTCGCCGACGATCGTCTCCGCCTCGGCGAAGAACCGGGCGTCCTCGGCCTCGAGCAGCGTGGTGGCCGCCGCGAGATCGACGGGCTCGGGACCCGCTCCGACCGACATGAACACGGCGCCGCCCGGCGCCTCGAACCTCATTCCGTTTTCCCCGCCGAGCGAGCCCTTCATCGCCGGATCCGCGCTGGCGCGATACTTCTCCCAGGCGCTTCGAAGCGACGCCGCACGCGCTGCGTCGAGCGAAAGCCGCGCGAGCATCGCGTCGAATTCCTTCGCGTCGATCGCCCGCAGCGGCGCGCCGGCCGCGTGGAAGTCGAGTCCCTCCGGCAGCTCGATCGAAATGGCGTCGGCGCCGCCGCCGCCGGCGTCGACCACCAGCATGGCGCTCGCGCGAACCTCGCCCTGCGGCAGCGCGCCCACGAAGCCGCCCGGAGCCACGAGCACTTGCGGCGCGGCCGGCTCGCCGACGATCGCCGCGAACGCCGGATCGAGCGCCGCAAGCTGCTGGCGCGTGCGCTCGTCGAGCCCATCGCGGTCGGCGCGGAGCTCGCGGATCGGATCGTCGAAGGCGATCGCACCGTCGGGGCCGTCGCCTTCGAAGACCATCATCGGACCGCCGCCGCGCGTGCGACGACGCGCGTCGATCGCGTCCATCATGCGGGTGGCGATCTCGTCGTCCTGGGTGCGCCAGCTCGTCAGCAGGCTCTTCGCGGAATCGATCGCCTCCTGCGGGATCGGCGCGGCGCCCGGTTGCGTCGACCGGGAGATCGCCTGCTCGAGCACCGACTCGGGTCCCTGCCGCTTGACGCCGACCATCGGATACGCGGCGCGCACGAATGCGTCGCGCAGGGCGCGAGCCTGCGGCTCCGGCAGCGCTGCGCTCACGGCCGCGAGCGCTTCGCGGTGGGAATCGGCGGCCTTGGCGCGAAGCTCGTTGATCGGCGCGAGCGCTTCGGCGCGGGCCTTCATGGCGTTCCGCATGCGCTGGCGCATCGCCGCGTCGGGATCCGCTCCCTCCTCCGGAATCGGCTCCGCCGCGTCGATCCGCTGCTGCGCCGCCCGCTGCGCCGGTTCGCTCGCCATCGCGAGCACGGCCACCTTCTCGCAGGCGTTCGTCAGGTCGAGGTCGTACCCGCGCAGCGCCGCCGCGGCGCGGTCGGGCATGGCGTCGTCGCCGGTCCACGCCCGCGCCGAGATTTCGACGAGATCGGGCGTGAAGCCGCTTCGCAGGAACGGGTCGAGCGAGGCGATCGCGCGGCGCCGCGCGGCGGCGCGACGCTCCGCGGCGATCGCGTCACGCCGCGATTCGGGCACGAGCGCCGCGATCGTCTCGAAGAGCCGCTCCTCGAGCGCCGCCTGTCGCGACGCGATTCCCCGCGCCTTGCGAGAGCGCTGGTCGAGCTCCTCGTCCGAAAGCGAGCGCGATGGGCGCGTCACCCAGTCCGATTCGTATCCGGCCATCTCGGAGTCGCGAAGCGCCTGCGATTCCATGAGCGACTTCTCGAACGCCTCGACGATCGCGGCGCGGGTCGCAGCGTCGGGCGACGTCGTCGCGATCCAGCGATCGAGATCGGTGCTCGAGAGCGGCGCCGCGAACGGTCGCGGCCCCTGCGCGGACGCCGTCGAAGTCGCCGCCAGCGTGACGACCACGGCGGCGAGGAGCGCGAGCGCCCCGCGAGCAGGCGGGCGATGCGCGCGGACGAATCGTTGTGGTGTCATGATGCCTCCTCCGCAAGACGCACGAACGGCGACCGCGCATCCCGCGACCATCCGGGTCGGTCACGGGGCGATGAGCACGGTGCTCTCGGGCACGGTCAGCATCTCGTAGACCACTTCCACGTCGGCGGGAAGCATGCGGATGCAGCCCATCGAGCGCATCTGGCCGATCGAATCGGGCTCGATCGTGCCGTGGATTCCGTAGCCGGCGAAGTCCTGGTTGTGCGGCTCGACCCCTTCGAGTCCGACCCAGCGTTCGCCGATCGGGTTCTTCGGATCCTCGGACGCGAAGTGCTCGCCCGTGCGGGGATTCCGCCACTGCGGGTCCTTGAGCTTGCTTCGTGGCCGCACCTTGAAGATGCCGGTGGGAGTCGTGTTGAACTCGCCGAGTCCCACGGGGAAGCTCGCGATCATCACGCGATCGGCGCCTTCGCCGTGGTAGACGTTCATGCGGAACTCGCCCTTGCGGACCTCGGCGTGGAACGCTCCCTTCGGAACCTTGAGCGTCTGTCCGGGTCTGAGCTTGCGCGCGTCGGCGACGCCGTTGATGCGCAGGAGCAGTTCGCTGTCGCACTTCGCCGCCAGCGCGCGCACGATGAAGGTCGGCGTCTCGCCTTCGGCGACCCGATGGACGGCGAAGACCGGATCGCCCTGGACCACGCCCGAGCGGAAGAAGAGCGGCTGATTCACTTCGTTGATCGCCTCGTACGCGCGACGGCGCTGCGATTCGTCGAGCGAGGAGGAGTCGAGCAGGCGCGTGAGATCGCGACGACTCTGCAACGGCTCGCTCGTGAGTTTCGCCGTGGCCGCCGCGAGCTCGCGCTCCGCAAGGCTCGAGGCGCCTGCGTCCTTCGGCGGCGCCGCAGTCGAATCGTTCGTCGGCGGCGTCGACGCGTTCATCGGCGGCGATGTCGCGGGCGCGCTCCCGGTGACCTCGGGCTCCGAAGCGCCGCTGCCGGCACCGGCACGGTCGCTCGACGGCGGATTCGTCGGCGCGTTCGACGACGCGTTCGGTCGGGAGGCGGTCGGCGACTTCGGACTCGCCGCGATCTCGCTCGGCGAAGAGAATTCCGGCTCGGGCGTGAGCAGCGGCTTCTTCGCGGTCGACTTCAAGGCCGTCGCGGACTCGGTGCCGCGTGCGGCGGAACCGGATTCGCCGTCGGCGTTCGCGTCGTCGCCGACGCCGAGTGCGGAACGCTCGCTCGAGGCGGGCTTCTCAGGCTTGGAACCGTCGCCAGCGAAATGCGTGATTCCCCACCAGGCACCGTACGCGGCGACCGCGAGCCCCGCAGCGATCACGAGCATGCGGGGAACTCGGGATCGACGCGATCGAGCCATGTACCGATGCCGGTCCGCATGCCGACCCATCTGACTTTCGAGCGCCATGCCGTGATTATGCCGTCCGCCGCATTCCACGCTCCGTGCACAGCCAGTCCACGAACGCGTCGTGGGGCTCGAGCGGGATCGAATCGACGATCTGGCACTCGAAGGCGACGCCGACCGCCGTTCCCCGGCGACCCTCGGCGGCAAGCGCCATGTCGAAGAATCCGCCACCCCGGCCGAGCCTGCATCCCTTCGCCGTGAACGCAAGGCCGGGCACCAGCATCACGGCGATCTGCCCGGCGTCGATCGGGCGACAGGCGATCGGCTCCCGCGTGCCGCGAGGACCAGGCTGCGTCCGCCGCAGCGCCGCCGCCTCGTCGACTTCCACGAATCGCAGCCTTCGATCGCCCCCCGGATCGATCACCGCGACCGCGACCCTTCGGCCACGCTCGATCAGTCGCTCGAGCAGCGGCGTCAGGTCGGGCTCCGCCCCGAGCGGCAGGGTGGCCAGGATGGCGCCTCCCGACGGAAGCGAAGTCCCCGGCTCGAGCCAATGCCACAGGGCATCTCGAATGCGCTGCTCATGATCGCGACGGATGCCGTCGGGAATGGCCGCCACGCGGGCCGCAGCCTGCCGCCGGAGCTTCTGCTTGGCCGTCTCTGCGGAGCGTGCGGGGGGCTCGCTCACGCGGCGGGAGGCTACCGTTCCCGACTCGAATCGCAAACCCCCGGTGGTCGATAGCAGTAGTGGCTGGACCTCTCAGGAGCCTCACTTCCCATGTGCGGAATCGTTGCCTATATCGGACGCAAGCCGGCAAAGCACCTGCTTCTCGAAGGCCTCAAGCGGCTCGAGTACCGCGGCTATGACTCGGCCGGAATCGCCATCCTCGGCACGACACTCAAGGTGGTTCGGACCGTCGGACGCGTACGGGCTCTCGAGGACCAGATCGAAAAGCAGGGGGAGATCGACGGCACGCTGGGCATGGCCCACACGCGCTGGGCCACCCACGGCGGCGTCACCGAAAAGAACGCCCACCCCCATCTCGACGACGGCAAGCTCGGCCACGGAATCGCCCTCGTGCACAACGGCATCATCGAGAACTACGCGGTTCTCAAGAGATACCTCGAGGACAAGGGCCACGTCTTCAAGAGCGAAACCGACACCGAGGTGCTTGCGCACCTGATCGGCGAGCTGTATCGAGGCGATCTCGAGCGCGCGGTGCAGGGAGCGCTGCGCGAGGTGACCGGCGCCTACGCGATCGCCGTGATCTGCGCCAAGGAGCCCGACACGCTCGTCGTGGCGCGCAAGGGTTCGCCGCTCATGGTGGGCGTCGGCAAGGACGAGTACATCGTGGCGAGCGATTCGAGCGCGATCGTGGCCCACACGACCCAGGCGTTCACGCTCGCCGACTACACGGTCGCCAAGCTCACGCGCGAGTCCTTCCGGACCACCACCGTCGACAACGTGCCCGTCGACGCGCAGGTGAAGGAGCTCGAGTTCGACCTGGAGCAGATCGACCTGGGGACCTTCGAGCACTACATGCTGAAGGAGATCTTCGAGCAGCCGCGATCGCTGCGGGTCTGCATGCAGGGGCGCATCGACGATCGCGCCGGACAGGTGGTGCTCGGCGGCGTGAGCGAATTCGCGCGGCGTCTCGCCACCGCTCGACGCATCGTCTTCGTGGGGCAGGGCACGGCGCTGCACGCGTGCATGGTCGGCACCTACCTCATGGAGGAGATGGCCAAGATCCCGTCGGATTGGGACTTCGCGAGCGAGTTCCGCTATCGCAACCCGATCGTCGAGGAGGGCACCGTGGTCGTCGCCGTGAGCCAGAGCGGCGAGACGGCCGACACGCTCTCGGCGCTCATGGAGGCGAAGCAGCGCGGCGCATTGGCGCTCGGCATCGTGAACGTCGTCGGATCAAGCATCGCTCGCGAGACGGACGCGGGCGTCTATCTGCGCGTGGGTCCCGAGATCGGCGTGGCGAGCACGAAGGCGTTCGTCGGCCAGGTGATGGTGGCGGCGATGCTCTCGCTCTTCGTGGGACGGCGTCGATTCCTCTCGTCCGAGTTCACGCTCGCGTATCTCAAGCAGCTCAAGTCGGTGCCGGATTGCATCGATCGCGTGCTCGAGCAGTCGGATCACATCCGCAGCGTGACGGCGAAGTACATCCATCGCGAGAACTGGCTCTTCCTCGGTCGCGGCGTGAACTACCCGGTGGCGCTCGAAGGCGCGCTCAAGCTCAAGGAGATCTCCTACATCCATGCCGAGGGCATGCCGGCCGCGGAAATGAAGCACGGGCCGATCGCGCTGATCGATCACGGCATGCCCGCCGTCTTCGTCGCCACCCGCAACAGCCAGTACGAGAAGGTGCTCTCGAACATCCAGGAGGTGCGCAGTCGCGGCGGCCACGTCATCGCCGTGGCCACCGAGGGAGACGACCATGTCCGCAGCCTTTGCGAGGACGTCTTCTATGTGCCCGATCTGCCCGAGCACCTGCAACCGCTCGTGACCGTCGTGCCGCTTCAGGTGCTCGCGTATCACGCGGCGCTCATGCGGGGCAAGGACGTGGACAAGCCCCGCAATCTTGCCAAGAGCGTCACCGTGGAGTGACCGCGAGTCGGGGGCAAGGGTCGATTCCCATCGAGCCGCAGGCGAGACTCCCGGCCGGCGTCCTGTCGGTGAACTCAAAAAATGACCGAGGCCGCTCTTGCGAGCGGCCTCGGGGTCCTTTTGTTTCGGACGGAGTCCCGTTGTCTCCGACCTGTTCCGTGGGAGATCCCACGGCGGGGACGATCCCTGGATCAGGCCCGTCGACGACGACCGGCGAAGCCGGCGAGGCCGAGCAGAGCAAGCGCGCCAGGAGTCGGCACGTACTTGAAGACCTCGGAGTCGAAACCGTTGGTCGATCCGGTCTGGCCGATCAGGTTGTACTTGATGTCCGCCTCGAAGTTCAGGCGGCGATCATTGGTGTCGCCCGCAGCGAGAATCGAGAAGCGGCCGACGCGAACGCCGAGGTTGCTGCCCGTGTTGTTCTCGGTGAGACCAACAACGGCCGCCGCAGCGTTCTGACCGCCGTTGGGGTTCGAGGTGAACCAGCCAGCGTTCGCGGCCGGCGGGAGGCTCGGATCCTCGCCGAGATCCCAGTTGTAGTTCGTGAAGTTCGGGTCGCCGGCGACCGAACCGCCCGAAAGCGGCCCGATGCAAACGCGCGAGTCAGCCGCGTTCGTTCCGCTCGGTGCCCAGCTCCAATCCTCTTCGGCGCCGCTGTGATAGAAGTTCGTCGCGCCCTCGAGCGAAATGTCGCTGTTGAAGATGTTGAGCACCTTCTCCTGGTTCGACTCGAACATCGCGAACACTTCGATCCGCAGGTAGTCAACGCCGCTGACGTTCACCGTGTCGCTCTTGCACGCATAGCCAAGGAAGGCCGCGTTGGCCGATGCCGTCAATGCGGCAGCAATCAGTCCAGTGCCAAGAAGAACCTTACGCATCTTGATCTTTCCCTCTCTGATCAGGGGTCTGAGTCCGAAACGGGCCGGCACGCAGCTGGCCCAACCGGGCACATCATGACGCAAGGCCGGGGGATTTCCAAGTCGGGCTGGCAAAAAGTTGAGAATGAGGCCGGCCCAGATGCAGTCCTCCTGGCCCGTAAGGACGCCATTCGAGACCACAACCAGTCCGTAAGGGCGTGAAACCGTGTGGTTATTAGCCATCGAACGATCGCGAGGTCATTTGACCTAGAGCGGTTCCTCCTCATTCGTGG
>VGXK01000053.1 GCA_016873355.1 Phycisphaerae bacterium
TGACTTCGTAGACCTCCCGAAGCCATGCCTCGAGTTGCGCTCCCTGGGCCGACTGCGAGCCGGAGAACATCGTGATGGCGCCGAGCGAGCCGACATCCATGAAGTAGATCTCGTCGGCGAAGAGCGCGGTGTAGGCGCCGCCCGAGATCGCCTCCTCGATCCACGCGACGAGTCGATGCTTCTTCTTGATGCGCACCAGGCTGTCGCGAATCTTCACCGCCTCGGAGACCGCACCGCCGGGCGAGTTGATGGCCATGACGATGATCTGGCCGGGGCCGAGCTTGTCGGCCTCCTTCTCCATGCGATCCATCTCCTCGTGTCGCAAGCCGACGCCGACCGTGCCGGGAAGCGGCAGGATGAACATCACCTTCTTGCCGTCGGTGCGAGGACCGTTGATCGGGCCCGCCGTGTCAGGCAGTTCCGTGAGCGGATCGATGTCCATGGACGGCGTGGTCGCCGAATCGCTCGGCTCGTCGGACTTCGGCGCGGACGGCGCGGCACCACCCGACGGCACCGCGCTTCCGCTCGCGCCCGCGGCGGGGGTTCCGCCCTCGGCCGCCTTCACCGAGCGGACATCGTTGAGGACGATGACCTTCTTCACCGACTTCCCGTTGACCGTCGTGTCGAGCGTGAGCGCGAACTTGTCGATCTTCGAAAGAGTGCCGGTCAGCGTCTGATCCCGACCCATTTCCTTGAAGGCGATCTCGATCCGATCGCCGATCGCGCCGCGCCAAACGCCTCCCGTGAAGCGGATCTCGGCGCTGGCGGGCGGCGCCTGCGCGAACGAGGGTTCCACGGCCAAGGTCATCGCCGCTGCGACCACCACTGAAACGATCCATGCACGATGCGTCATGAGTTGATCTCCGACCGAATGCTCAGATGGGTCTCCGCCGCCTTGCTCAGCGCCCGCTGCCGCCAATGCCGCGGCCACCGCCCGACAAGCCGCCGCCGCCTCGAACCGCGCGCTTGCGGCCCTCGATGGCGGTGATCTGCTCCCTGATCTCGCGAAGCAGTCGCTCGATGTCGATCTTGCGGATGCCGGCGGCGCCCATGCGCTTCTCGACGGCCGGATACTTGTTCATGGCGTCCAGGATCTCCTGCAGCGCCTTGCGCGCCTTGCCGAGATGCGCCAGGGCGTCTTCGCCGGAGGCGTATTCCATTTCGCGCTCGTAGGTCCGCCACGCCTCGCGGCACTTCGCGAAGGCGGCGCGCCACTTCTTGATGTAGTCGTCGACGAGCGGCGCTCCGTCCTCCTTCTTCTCCACGAGCGACTTGTCCCACTCGCGATACCCGAGGAGGAACATGAGGTCGTCAAGGTCGTCGCAGGTTCCCTTGCTCAGCATGAGGTCTTCGGCGGCCTTCGCGTTGAAGACGGGTACCGCCTTCTCGCTGTTGTCGACCACATAGGTTCCATCCACGTCCTGCTGCCAGATGAGTTCGCGACCCTTCCACGAGACGCTCAGCTTCCTCTCCGGAATGATGAGCGCCTCACCGAGCGCCTTGTCGTAGCCGCCGGCCTCGAGGAAGCCGCAGGCGATGCCGACCCACGCCGCGAGGAACTTGCGATGCACTTCCCAGTCGGGGTGACCGGCGTTCATGTAGGCGAACGACATTCCTTCGAGACGGCCGTTCGAGCTCATGTAGATGTCCGGCCACGGGAATGCGAGCGGCGACGCGGGTCCCGCGACATCCTTCACCCACACGACCTGCGGGATGTGACGCAGTTCTTCCTTCAGGCTGTTGACGAGGTCCCGCATCTCGTACTGGTCGAAGCGGCCTCGCTCGGCGCGATCGTCATCGCCGATGTAGTCGATCTGGTTGTAGTCCGCGGACTGAAGCACGAAGACGATGAGATCCGGCTTCTTCTTCTTGGCGTCCTCGATGACCTCCTTGTAGATCGGCAGCGTGATGTCGGTGCCGAGCTGGCCGCGCATGGGGATGGTGTAGACCTTCGGCGCCTTGCCGGGGTTGGGCTGGTCGGTCTGGTAGGGAGACTTGCCTCCCTTGAAGATCCGCGTCTGTCCCTGCGGGACTTCCGGTAGAGGCACTTCCTCGGCGGCCTGGAGACCGAAGGATCCAAGCAGTCCGAAACCGAGCAGGGCGACGGCGATCGAGCGAGTTGCCATGTTGAGTGTCCTCCGCTGGGAGATGCGTCGCGAGTATACGCCAAGCCTTCCGCGATGCCGTATTGAACCGCCGATCCGCAGCTCAGGTTCCAACGAGTCGACGGGCCGCCGCAAGCGCCGACTCACGGGTCGGGAACTCGCCGCGAAGCTGACGATCGTAGAGGGAGTCGAGCATGGTCCGAAACGCCGGGCCGGGAGCGAGCCCGAGGGCGATGAGGTCGTCGCCGGTGACCAGGGGCGAGGGAGCAAGCCCCTCGACGGCGAGCGCCTCGACCTGGGCGGCGATCTCCTCCGCCAAGGCCGGATCCTCGGTTCGCAACAGGTCGAGCGCCGAGCGGAAGTTCTCGCGCGACGCGTGACGCTTCCGTTGCGCACGATCGCTTACGCGCCATGAGCCATGGAGCTCGCGCGAGATTCGAAGCGTCTCCGCGAGGGCATCGGACTCGGCGTTCGAGAGGACGAGCGCGTCGACCCAGATCTTCAGTCGCGCCGCGTCGACCTGGACGACCCCCGCACCGGGACCGGCGGCCGCGCCGCCGGCGCCGCGATCGAGCATCCACGCCGCCAGCGACGACGCGAACGACGCGTCCGGAGGCAGCCGGCGGACGCGATCGTCGTTTCGTTCCACGGGCGGCTCGCAGAGAACGGCCGTCGAAAGGCCGAGTCGCTCGATGAGATCGACCCCCTGCCCGCGCGACGGATGTTCGAAAATCCGCCGGATCTCTCCGCCGATCCGCTCGCGGCTCACGCCCATGAGCTCCGAGCCGTGGCGGAGGATCGCTCGCTCGACCCCCGGCTCGATCGCAAGGCTGAATCGCGCCGCGAAGCGCACCGCGCGCAGCATGCGGAGGCGATCCTCCGCGAGCCGATCTTCGGCGCTGCCGATGGCGCGGAGCACGCGGCCGCGGATGTCCTCGAGGCCGCCGACGAAGTCGATCACCTTCCCGGTTTCGGGGTCCTCGAAGAGGCCGTTGATCGTGAAGTCGCGTCGCCGCGCGTCCTGCTCGGCATCCCCGAAGTGCACGCGCGTCGGGCGTCGACCGTCGATGTACTCGCCGTCGCGACGAAAAGTGGCGACCTCGATCGTGTGACCGCCGCGACGCACGAGCATCACGCCGAAGCTCGCGCCGACGCCGCGCGCCGACGGGAAGATCTCCGCGATGCGCTCGGGCGTCGCGTCGGTCGCGACGTCGAAGTCCTTCGGCTCGAGCCCGAGCAGGCGATCGCGAACGCAGCCGCCGGCGAAGTAGGCGACATGCCCCGCCTGCGCCAGCGTGCGCGCGATGCTCGCGCCGGCGTCGCGCGCGCTCGACGGCGGCGCGCCGTGAGCGCTCACGGCGACTCCTTGTGCGAACGGCGCGGCCGCCAGCCCGCTCGCCGCATGGCTGCGCCCCGCCGCGCCACGAGTTCCATGACCTTCGCCCGCAGCAGCGTGCGCAGCGCCGCGTCGTCGCGCGGAAGCGATTCCGGCAGCAGCGTCTCGCCGACCTCCACTTCGATGCGGCCGAACATTCGCGGAAACCGGCGCCCGCGGGGCCAGACATCGTGCGCCCCTTCGATTCCGAGCAGCACCACCGGCACGCCCGCCCGGCGGACGAGCAGCGAGATTCCCTGAAGGAACGGCTCCACGCCGCCGTCGGGACTCCGCGTTCCCTCCGGGTAGATGAGCACGGTGCGCCCCGCCTTCAGCTCCGAGAGCGCTGCGCGGAATGCCGCGAGATCGCCTCCATCCTCCTTCAGCGAGATCGCGCCGTAGGAGCGCATGAGCCACGCGAAGGGCTTGAACGCGAAGAGGCTCTCCTTGGCCATCGCCGTGAGTTGCCGGTCGACGACGGCGCAGCCGTTGATGACCGGATCGAGATAGGACTGATGATTGCTCACGAAGATGCACGGACCGTGCGCGGGCACGCGCGATTCGCCGGTGATGCGGAAGCGGTAGCAGAGCTTCAGCACCGTGCGGCAGAAGGCTTCGCTGAGATCGAACCAGATCATCTTGGCGACGGGTCGTCCGGGGCAGCGCCGCGCGAATTGGAATCGGTGCCGAGTCGGCGCCACGGCGTTCGGTCCCGCGCCGGCGCCGCCCGTCGCGCCCGCGCCCCCGCCCGCGACCGCGTCGACGGCGCTCACCGCGCCAGGCCTCCCGCCGCGGTCGAGTCGAGCCGCTCGGTGGGAATTCGACGGCGCACCTCGGCGTCGAGCTTCGACACGACTTCCTCCTGCGCCAGCCCGTCGGTGTCGATGCGGATCGCTCCGTCGGGAACGCGAAGCGGACCCACGGTGCGCGTGGAATCGATGCGATCCCGCTCCTCGATCGAGCGCTGGATCTCCTCGACCGGAACGTCTCGGCCGTCGATCAGCAGCTGATCGTGGCGGCGCTGCGCCCGCACGCGCGGCGACGCGTCGAGGTAGAAGCGCACGAGCGCCTCGGGGAAGACCACGGAGCCCTGGTCGCGGCCCTCGCTGACCAGTCTCGGATGTCGCGCGGCGATCTCGCGCTGGAGCGAGACCATCAGCCGGCGCACCGGCGCCTGCGCCGCCACTTCGCTCACGATGTCGTCGACCGCCTCGTCGCGCAGTCGCGCGCTTGCGTCCCGATCGCCGAGCATGAGCGCCGGCGGCTGGCGCGACCACTCGAAGTGGAGATCCGCATCCGCAATGCGGGCCGCGAGCGCCTCGCCGCGAGAGGGATCGATGCGATCCTCGATCGCCAGCAGCGCCGCGGCGCGGTACATGGCGCCGGTGTCGAGAAACTCGAGACCGAGCCGCTTCGCGAGCTGACGCGCCACCGAGCTCTTTCCGGTTCCGGCGGGGCCGTCGATCGTGATGATCACGCCCCCCGCGATCACGCGGGCTCCTCCGTGAGGATGGCCTGCGACATCTGTTCTCGCGCCGTCTCGATCGCCTTCACCGGATCGCCGGCGCCCTTGAAGTCGATGCAGAGCGCATTCACGAAGCCCACGCTGCGCACCGCGTCGATGCACTTGACGAGGTCCCACGCCTGGTGACTTCCGCTCTTGGAGAAGGACTTCACCGTGGCCATGATCGCGCTCGTGGCGTAGGGCGCGAGTCGGCGAAGCGCCTGTTCCGCGTCGCCGGTCGACGCGGCGTGGTCGAAGCTCGGAAGGCTGCCGATGCGGAAACCGCCGATGCGCTTGATGAGATCGGTGAGCCCGGCCGGCGCCGCGATGCGGTGCTCGCCCGGTTCGAGCAGCACGTTCACCTCGAAGCGATCGAGCGCGGTGAGCGCTTCCTTCACGCCCTGCGCGGTGCGCGAAAGCGACTCGTCGTCGACGACGCCCGCCGGCCGCATGCCGAGGGCGCTGCATCCGAGTCGGCTCGCGGCGGTGGCGAGCTTGCGCACGCGCTCGATCGACGCGGGGCGCCGCCCCGCATCCTGGAAGTCGAGCGGCATCACTTCGACGAGCAGCAGGCACGGACAATGCACCTTGTCCGCCGCGTCGCGCAACGAATCGAGCTGCGAGGGACGCAGCCCCGCGAGCAGATCGGTGGGCAGCGCCAGCCCGCGCAGGCCGAGCGTTTCCGCGGTGAATGCGGGAAGGTCGTTGAGCTGAAGCGGCGAGCGGGCGCGGCTGAGAAGCGGTCGAAGGCTTCCGGCCGCCAGTGTCAGGAGGATCTGCGCTTGCACGACTGCGAGTCCGAGGTGCCGCCGAGTGTACGGCAGGAGACTCCGCCAAGTGGGCCGGGTATCCTCGCGCCCCCTTCGCCGCGCGGTGCGGACGAGGGTTCGTCGTTCATCGTTCGGATCGATCCCCCATGGCAAGTCCCGCCGATCGTCGCTACAGCGAGTCGCACGAGTGGTTCCGTCCGGAGGGCGCCAGCGTGGTCGTTGGCCTCACGAAGCATGCCGCCGATCAGCTCACCGACATCACCTTCGCGGAGGTGAAGCCGGTGGGCACGAAGGTCTCCGCCGGCGAGTCCGTGGGCGAAGTGGAATCGGTCAAGACCGCCAGCGAGATCTACAGCGCGATTCCCGGCGAGGTGGCCGAGATCAACGACGCGGTCCGCAAGGATCCGTCGCTCATCAACAGCGATCCGTTCGGCAAGGGGTGGCTCTGCAAGATCCGATCGAGCGATCCGACGGCCACGCAGAAGCTGCTCGCGTCGCTCATGGACGCCGCGGCGTACGACGGGAAGAACTCCCATTGAGCGAGGCGGGTGCGGCCGGCGCGGCGGCCGATGCGTCGTCCCGAGACTCGACCGTGCGGGACGAGGCGGGCGATGCGCCGCCTTCGATTCGCACGCGCGGCCTTCGCAAGGTCTTCCGCACCGGCGAACGCACGGTCGAGGCGCTTCGCGGAGTGGACCTGGAGATTCCCGAGCCGTGCTTCCACGCGGTGATGGGGGCGTCGGGAAGCGGCAAGAGCACGCTGCTGCACCTGCTGGCGGGACTCGATCGAGCGGACGCCGGCGAGATCGAGGTCGGCGGTCGTCGCGTCGATCGCATGAGCGAAGCGGACCTGACGCTCTATCGACGCCGCGCGGTCGGCGTGGTCTTCCAGGCGTTCAACCTGCTGCCGACGCTCACGGCGCTCGAGAACGCGGCGATGCCGGGCGTGCTCGACGGTCGCCCGCGCGCGGAGTGCTCGGAGCGGGCGGCGCTGCTGCTGCGGGAGCTCGGCCTAGGCGATCGATTCGATCATCGGCCCGACGCCCTGTCCGGGGGCGAGCAGCAGCGCGTGGCGATTGCGCGGGCGCTGCACTTCTCGCCCGGCGTGCTCTTCGCGGACGAGCCCACGGGCAATCTCGATTCCGCGTCGAGCGAGCGGCTCTTCGAGCTGCTCGGTGGAATCGCGGCGGAGCGGCGCATGATCGTGCTCGTGGTGACGCACGAAGCGAACGCGGCGGTGCGCTGCGCCGCGGCGACGATCCTGCGCGACGGCGCGGTCGCGGGCGGATTCACGACGGAGGGTCTCGATGCGGATGATCTGGCGGCTCGCGCTGCGGAGCTTGCTCGCCCGGCGCGGTAGATCGCTGCTGCTGGCGACGGCGGTGGCGTTCGCCACGGCGCTCGTGACCGCGCTTGCGTGCGGCCTGGCGACCGTGGAGGCGAACGTCGCCGCGCGGATCGATCGGCTGATCGGGGCGATCGACGCGCGGATCGTGCACCCGCACTCGCCGATCTTCGAGGCGTCGCTCGTGGAGGAGGTGCGCGCCTGGCCCGGCGTGGAGGCGGTCGGCACGCGACTCGGCGGATCGCTCACGCTCGTCCGCGAGGACGGAGCGCGAGGCGACGACGGCCGCACGCTTCGCATCACCGTGCAGGCTCGCGGCCTCGAGCTCTCCGCCGATCCGCGCCTCAATCCGTTCGACCTGCTCGAGGGACGCGCGCCGACGGCGCCGGGCGAGATCGTCGTCGACCCGCGCACGCGGAACGCGCTGAAGCTGAAACTCGGCGACCGCGTGGAGGTGCAGCGCCTCGGCGATCCGATCGTGCTCACCGTGGTCGGCGTCGACAACCGGCCCGCGCTCGGCGCGCTCCAGCGTCCCTTCGTGCAGGTCGATCGCGCGACCGTGGCCGACGCGTGCGGCCACGGCGACGAGGTGAGCGCCATCGTGATGATCCTGGGCCCCGAGACCGACGTGGAGGCGTGGTGCCGCGAGTTCGCGCCGCGCGTGCGCGAGCCGCTCGTGCTCGAGCCCGCGGAGCGCGTGCGCAGCGGCCTCGATCGCGAGGCGCGGGCGTCGAATCTCGCCTTCACGCTCGCGTGCATGCTCGGCTTCGTGAGCTGCGCGTTCATCGTGGGCACGGGGCTGACCACCGCGTTCGCGGAACAGGTGCGCGAGCTGGCGATGCTGCGCGTGATCGGCGCGGCGCGAGGGCACCTGGCGGCGATCCAGCTCGCCGCCGGCGCGGCGCTCGCCGCGGCCGGAGCGACGGTCGGCGTCGCCGTCGGCATCGGGCTCACGGCGCTCGGCGCCCACGCCTACCGCGAGATCCTTCCGGCGGGCGCGGCGCTGGCGCCGACGGGAGTGGCCGTCGCGGTGGCCAGCGCGATCCTTTCGGGCGTGGTCGGCGCGTCGTTCTCCGCCGTCGCCGCCACGCGCGTGGCGCCGCTCGAGGCGCTTCGCATCCGAGCGCGGCGGCCCCGCGCCGGCACGATGGTGCGCGTCGTGGTGATCGCCGCGGCGTGCCTGGCGCTCCAGCGGCTGCTCATGCTTCTTCCCGATCGCGACGATCGCTTCTGGGCGTGGGTGTTCGCGGGACTTCCGGCGCTGCTCGTGGCGTGGTTCCTGCTCAGCGTGCCGATCCTGCGCGGCGCGGCGGCGCTGCTTTCGCCGGCGATCGAGCGGCTGCTGCGGCTGCCGCGCGGCATGCTCGGCGGCGCGGTGGCGCTCACGCCGTATCGGCTGGGGCTCACCGCCGGCGCGCTCATGATCGGCCTGGCGATCCTCGTGGTCATCTGGAGCAACGGCGTGGGCGTGCTCTCGCAGATCGTCGAGCGCGTGCGCTTCGCCGATTCGTTCGTCTTCAAGAGCAACGGGCTCACCGCCGACGAGCAGGCGCGGCTGCGGGCGATTCCCGGCGTGCGCGCCTCGGTCGCCGTGGGATACCTGCCGCTGCGCGTGCTCGACGATCTCGCCCTCGGCGTGCGCGGAATCGGTCCGCCGAACGTGACCTGCGTGGGATTCGAGCCGGAGGCCTTCTTCGAGCTCAATCGCATCGAGTGGATCGAAGGCGATCCGCGATCGGCGCTGCCGAAGCTGCGCTCGGGAGAGGCGGTGCTCGTGGCGCAGGAGTTCCTCACCGCGCGCGGGCTGCACGTGGGCGACCGCATCCGGCTCGGCGGTCCGCGCCGCAGCCACGAATTCGAGATCGCGGGAGTCGTCTCGAGCGCCGGCCTCGACGTGGTGACGCAGTTCTTCGGCATCCGCACCGTCTACATGGAGCAGGCGGTGAGCTGCGTCTTCATGGACTTCGACGCGGTGGCCAAGTGGTTCGACTCGCGCGAGGCGTTCATCCTCCAGTTCGATCTCGGCGACGGCGCGGACGAGGCGCTCGAGCGCTCGATCGGCGACGAGGTGTCCGCGCGCGTGCCCGGCGCGGTCTTCTCGAGCGGCCGCGCCATCCGGCAGGCGGTCATCTCGATCGGCCGCACGGTGCTCGCCCTCACCTCGGCGGTGGCGGTGTCGGCACTTCTGCTCGCGAGCTTCGGCGTGGCGAACGTGGTCGCGGCGGGAATCGCGGCGCGTCGACGGGAATTCGGCGTTCTCCGCGCGGTCGGCGGGTCGCGCGGAACGGTGGCGGGCGTGGTGCTCGGCGAGACGGCGCTCGTGGCGATCGCGGCGGCGATCTCGGGAACGATGCTCGGACTTCAGCTCGCGGCGATGGAGCGCGGAATCTTCGTGGACATCGCAGGGCTCGAAGTGCCGTTCCGCATGCCGTGGATCGCG
>VGXK01000054.1 GCA_016873355.1 Phycisphaerae bacterium
GAGTGGCGCATCGATCCCTCGAAGGAAGCGAGCCGCATGGGAGCCCACCGACGCGTGGCCGGCAGGAGGTTCATGCGGGGGCCGCAATGTACCGCCTACTCTGTCCGCCATGAGCGTGCCGGTCACGACGAGCGAAGAGCCCGCCCGGGAGCTGCCGCGCCCCGTGGCCGAGATCGCCGCGGGCACCTCGATCGATCCGCGCATTGCGGCGCTTGTCCCCGGCTTCGACGCCCCGTTCTTCCAGGCCGGGCTGGCCGGATACTCGGACGGCGCCATGCGATTGCTCGCGCGCCGTCACGGCGCTCCATTCTGCGTCACCGAAGCGCTGCTCGACCGAACGCTCATCAACGGCGGCAAGGGTCGGCGCAAGGAGGACCCCGACCTGATCGCCACCGAGTGCGGCATGGGGGAGATCGAGGACAACCGCGCCGCCACGCTCGACGATCATCCGATCGCCGGGCAGATCATGGGCACCGACCCCGGCGAGATGGCGGACGGATCGCGGATCCTGCTCTCGATGGGCTACGAGGTGATCGACGTCAATCTCGCCTGCCCCGTGAAGAAGATTCGTCGCTCGAACCGGGGCGGTCACTTCCTGGCGGTGCCCGACGAAGCGATTCGCGTGCTCGAGAGCGTGCGCCGCGCGACGCCTGCGAGCGTGCCGTGCACGGTCAAGCTGCGACGCTCCTACGACGACACGCCCGAGATGGTCCGGGCGTTCGAGCGCATCTTCGACGCGGCGTACGACCTCGGCTATGCGTGGACCACGGTGCACTGCCGCACGGTGGTGCAGCGCTACGAGGGCCCGGGCCGCTGGGAGTTCCTCTCGGCGCTGACGGCGAAGCACCCCGAGCGGCTCGTCTTCGGTTCCGGCGATGTCTGGAGCGTGGACGACATCTTCGCGATGCTCGAGATCTGCCGCGTGCAGGCGGTGAGCGTGGCGCGCGGATGCATCGGCAATCCGTGGATCTTCCGGCAGGCGCGCGAGCTCATGGCGGGTCGGCCCGCACTTCCGCCGTCGATCGAGGAGCAGGGTTGCGTGCTGCGGGCCCACTTCGATCTCGCTCGCGTGATCCACGGCGAGCGATCGGCCGGTCAGCGAATGCGGAAGTTCGGCATCCGATTTGCGCGGCACCATCCGGGCGAGTCCGAAGTGAAGGCGGCGTTCATTCGCTGCGAAACTCCGGCGCAATGGTTCGAGGTGATCGATCACTGGTACGGCGTCAGCGAAGCGAAGGCGCCTTCGGTGCCCTTGGCAGTTTCAGCGACTTCGGCGAGGCGGAAGACTTCTCCTTCGTCGAGTCGCTCGCCGCAGGCTTCGACGGAGCGGACTTCGTCGACCCGGAGCCCGATCGCCGCGTCGGACCCTGCTGCGGCGTGAAGATCCACGCGGCGCCCTGCCCGGGCGCCGGCGTCGCCTCCGGGTCGCCGCCGCGCCCGACGATCAGCCTGCCGGCGCACGCGGCAAGCGCGGCGCCGCAGTGATCTCCCGCCGAGAGCGATGGAACGGCGAGCTTCTCCGCAGGTCGAAGGCTGCCGGCTCGCCTTGCAAAGAGGTACACGGCCCCCGAGTCCTCGCCATCCTCGTCGTCACCGCTGGCGCCGACGAATGCGTTGTCCCCGTCGAGTGCCGTGGAGATGCCGAGCCCATCGCCCGCGGCGAGCCACGGGGCCGTGAGCGTGCCCGCGAGCTGCATCGAGCTTCCGGTGCGCAGATAGAGGAATGCGGCGCCGGTGGCGACGCCCGAGCCGGGTGGCCGCGACAGCGGCGCTCCCACGAGCAGTCGATCGCCGTCCATCGCGAGCGAGAAGCCGAACCACGAGGGCCCGGGCCACGGCGGCGTGAGCGTCGACTCGTGCGTCCAGCCCTCGGCGACGCGGCGGAAGATGTGCACGGCTCCGGCCGTGCCGCCCTCGTTCGACTCGCCGAGAGCGCCGATCGCCACGCGATCGCCCTCCGCCGCGACGGCGGCGCCGAACCACGCCGAGGTCGATGGTTTCGGCGGCAGCAGCGTGGCCGCGTGGGTCCAGGTTCCCTCGCGCAGTTCGAAGACCTCAGCGACGCCCGCGTCGTCGATTCGAGTGGGCGGCTTGGCGCCGAGATCGGCGCGCGGTGCGCCGATGACGGCCACGCGTCCCCGCACCGCGACCGCGCCGCCGAAGTGTTCGTCCACGCCGGGGGAGGGGCGCGCGAGCGTCGCATCGAGCACCCAGCGGGTTCCGCGGCGCTCGAAGACGTGCGCGCGACCCGCATCGAAACCGAGCGAGCCGTCGCGCGGGGCGCCGACGATCAGGCGATCCGAATCCATGGCGAGCGCCGCGCCGAAATCGCAGGTGATGCAGCCGGCTGGATCCTTCAGAAGCTGCGAGAGCCTCCACGCCTTCCGCACGAAGTCGAAGCAGTGGACCACGCCCGTGTCGGAGCCCAGGTCCGTGTCGCGCCGATTGCCGACGGCGCAGCGCTTCGCCGAGATGGCCACCGCCGCTCCGAGTTGCGACGCGGGCGGACCCGGGTCCGGCGCAAGCTGCGCCTCCATCACCCACGGCGGGGCGTCATCGCCGGCGCCGATCGGCGCGACGGCGTGACCCGGGACGGCCGCGAAGCCCAGGCCGGCCCACATGAAGAACCCCGCGAGCAGCGCCAGGCCCGCCCGCTCGATCGAACATCCGCGCGGACCACGCCGCGCCCGATCCCGGAACCACTCGTCCATGAATGCACCTCCACCGGAAGCTCCGACCTGCGAGGCAAGTTAGCGGCGTCGCGTCGTCGTTCCCGCTCGCGCGCCGCTTCTTCCGAAGGAATTCGGATCGTCGTCGTACGATCCGCCCCCATGCACACCGAATTCATCGACTACTCCGACGGAGAGACCACGCTCGAGGGCTACCTTGCGCTCGACTCGTCGAAGTCGGGACCGCGTCCGGTCGTCGTCGTCGCCCACGCCTGGGATGGCCAGAACGATTTCGCACGAAAGAAGGCGGAGCGCCTCGCGGGCGCGGGCTATCTCGGCTTTGCGCTCGACATGTACGGCAAGGGCGTTCGCGGCAATTCGCCGGAGGAGAACGCGAAGCTCATGGAGCCCTTCGTCAAGGACCGAGCGCTGCTGCTTCGCCGAATCGCCGCCGCCGTGCACACTGCGCGCGAATTCGATCGCGCCGATCGACATCGCATCGCCGCGATCGGCTTCTGCTTCGGCGGCATGTGCGTGCTCGACCTCGCCCGCGCCGGCATCGACGGCGTCGTGGGCGTGGTGAGCCTGCATGGATTGCTCATGCCGACGACGGCCAAGCCCGGTCCGCGCCCCATGAAGGCCCGCGTGCTCGCGTGCCACGGCTACAACGATCCGATGGCGAGGCCGGACGCCGTGCTCGCGTTCGCCAAGGAGATGACCGACGCCGGCTGCGACTGGACCATGATGATGTTCGGCCATCGCGGGCATGCGTTCACGAACCCGGTGGCGCAGTTCCCGCAGCAGGGCATGCAATTCTGCGAGCGCGCGGAGCATCGCAGCATGGCGGCGATGGATTCATTCCTCGCCGAATGCTTCGCCGACAAGCAACTCAAGCTCGGGGCGGTGCCGGTGCCTGCGTGAGCGGGCAGGCGCTCCCGCGCTCGCCTGAACGCAATCAGCGGCCGCGCCGCCCGCGCCGACCCTGCTTGAAGCCGCGACGGTGACCCTTGTGCTCCACGCGCTGATCGCGCGAGAGCAGGTCGCGGCGCGGATCGCGCTCGGCGCCGGTGCCGATGCCGCGGCCGGACCGGTTCGCGCGGCCGTCGCTGCGCTTCGAACGACCGCCGCTGCGCTCGTTCGCGCCATCGCTCTCCGACTCGGCGCCGCGCCTGCCGCGACGCCGGCGCTCCGCGCTCGAACCGTCGCCGCCGCGATCGCGCGAGTCGCCGCCCGTGCTTCCCGCGCCGCGCGGCTTGAGCGGCTCGGCAAGAACGAGCTCGAGCGATCGGCTCGGAAGGTCGATCGACAGGATCGCCACGCGCACCGCATCGCCGAGACCGATGCTGGCGCCGCTGCGAATGCTCACGAGCCGGCCGTCGCGCTCGTTCACCACCCAGCGATCGGGCTTGCGGTTGCGATCGTCGCGCTCGGTTCGGGCATCGGCGGCGCGCCACCGTTCCCGCGAGCCCTTGCGAGCGGCCGCGCCGTCACCAGCGCGCGCGCCGGAAGCCCCGGCAGCGCCGGCAGCGCCGCTCCCGTCGTTGCCGCGCTTCGCGCCGCCTCGCATCGTCGCTTCGAGCCGCACCACGCCGTCGACGAGGAACTTGTCGAGACTCGCGAAGACGCCGCTCGAGCCGAGCACGCCCGTGACCACCGCGTCGAACTCGTCGCCAAGGTGCTTCTCCTTCAGGAGCTGGAGCACCAGGAAGTTGCGCAGATCCCGCTCCGCGTCCTCGGCGCGGATCTCCGTGTCCGTGCACTGCTGTCCCAGCGACACGAGCGCCAGTTCGTCGTCCACGCGAGGATCGTCGTGAAGCGACTGCGAAAGCGAGCGTCGACGCTTGCCGCCCGGCACCTGCGCGCCGTTCTCCGTGAGCTCCAGGTACGCCTCGAGCGCGCGATGCACCGTGAGGTCGGGGTATCGCCGAATCGGACTCGTGAAGTGCGCGTAGTGATCGCTCGCAAGCGCGTAGTGGCCGATGATCGCCGGCGAATAGGTCGCCTTCGAGAGCGTGCGCAGCACCGCGAAGTGGATCGCCCGCGCGTCGTCGCGCTCCTTCGTGCCCTCGAGCAGCGCCTGGAGATCGTGGCGGCTCGGCTCCTCCGGAACCTTCATTCCCGCCGTGCGCGCGAATTGCCGCAACTCCTCCAGGTCGCCGAATCCCGGCTCCGGGTGGATGCGCCGCAGCAAGGGCACCTGCAGATCGGCGAAGATCCGCGTGACCGCTTCGTTCGCCTCCACCATGAACATCTCGATGAGCCGATGCGTGAATGCGTCGTCCTCGGGACGCGCGTCGACCACATGGCCGTGGTCGTCGAAGACGAGTTCCACCTCCGGCAGCGCGAGCGTGATCATGCCCTGGCTTCGCCGGCGCTTCTCGATGATGCGGGCGAGCCGATCGCAGAGCCGAAGCGCGCGAACGACCTCGTCGGTGGGCTCGGTTTCGGAGCGCGCGTGCTGCTTCGCCTCGGCGGTGCGACCGTCGATCAACGCCTGCGCCTCCAGATAGGTAAGCCGCTTGGCGGATCGAATGACCGAATCGGCGACCCGCACATGTCCGGGGCGGCCCTTGCCGTCGAGCGTGATGATGGCGCTCTTGGTGAATCGCGGCACGCCCTCCTGAAGACTGCACACGCCGTTCGAGAGCACCTCCGGCAGCATCGGGATCACATGCCGCGGCAGGTAGACGCTGTTGCCGCGCTCGCGGGCTTCCAGATCGAGCGCGCCATCGAGCGGCACGAACGACGAGACATCCGCGATGTGCACGCCGAGCGTCCATTCGTCTCGGGACTCATCGTGTCGAATGGTGATCGCGTCGTCGAAGTCCCGCGCGTCGGGCGGATCGATCGTGAAGCAGAGCTCGCCCGTGAGATCGAGGCGATCGGGCCACGGTCCCTCCGCGTGCTTCTCGAACGATCGCGACGCGGCGCGAGCCTCTTCCACGACCTGCTCCGGGAACGCCCCCGGAAGCTCGAACGCCGCGATCACCGCCTGCGTCTCCACGTCCGGGCGCCCGGATTCGCCCAGCACTTCCGTGATCACGCCCTCGGCGAGGCGCATCTCGGTGGGAAACGAGATCACTTCGACCACGACCTTGTCGCCGTCCTTGGCGCCCTTGGCATGCGGATCGCGCACGATGATGGGCTCGCGCAGGCGACGGCCGTCCGGCTGCACGATCCACTGACGACCGTCGCGCGAAAGCGTGCCCGCGAAGTTGCGGCTCGCGCGCTCGATCACTTCGATGACATGGCCGACCGCGCGAGTGCCGCCGCGCATGCCCGCGCCGCCGCCACCGCCGCCGCCACCGCGAGCGCCGGTGCGCACGCCCGAGCCGCGCCGCGCCGACCCGCCCCAGTTCTCGCTTCGGCGAACCACGCGGCACTTCACGCGATCGCCGCTGATCGCGTCGCCCGTATGCCCCTGAGGGATGAAGAGGTCGCCCTCGCGCGTGGGCGTGTCGGGAATCACGAATGCGAAGCCGCGCGGATTGATCTTGATCTTCCCCTCGATCACATCGCCGAAGCGAGGCAGCCGCACGCGATCGTCGTCGCCGATTTCGATCGATCCCTCGCTGGCAAGGGCGTCGATCGCCTCGTGGAACGAGGCATGCTCCTCGGCGGGAACGCGCAGCAGCCGCGCCACGTCCTCGACCTCCGCGGGTCGGTAGTCGTCGTGCGACAGATGCTCGAGGATTCGCGCGCGGAACCGCAGCGTCATGGTCGGAGGGTACGGGAAGTGCGGCTCGATCACGCAATTCGCGGAATTCGCGCATTCTCGTCACTCGAGTGCGGCTGATGCATCGGGTCGGCGCCGCGGCGGCGACCGAACGGCACAGGCGCCGGCACGGGCGTCGACACCGGCGCCGGCACGGACTCGGCGTCTCGTCTCTTGCATCCTTGCGTACGACCTCCGAGAATCGCACGCGGCGGCGGCCGGCAGGTTCGATCCGAAGACGAGCGGAATCGCATTCATGGGGAATCTCGACGATCGCGAATCTGGACCGACCGGCGCCGTGACGGGCGCGCTCCCGGCGGGGGCTCCGGAGTTCCGCGCTCGATCGCAGATCGGCGGTTCGATCGGTCCCTACCGGCTGCTCGACGTGCTCGGCGAGGGCGGCTTCGGCGTCGTCTATCTCGCCGAGCAGAGTTCGCCCGTGCGCCGGCGCGTGGCGCTCAAGGTGATCAAGCCGGGAATGGATTCGCGCGCCGTCATAGCGCGATTCGCCGCGGAGCGGCAGGCGCTCGCGGTGATGGATCATCCCGGGATCGCCAAGTTCATCGACGCGGGCGCCACGCCCGAAGGCAGTCCCGGCGGCGCCGGTCGCCCGTTCTTCGTCATGGAGCTCGTCGGCGGCGTGCCGATCACGGAATACTGCGACGAACATCGACTGCCGATGCGGGATCGACTTCGCCTCTTCGTCTCGGTGTGCGAATCGGTGGAACACGCGCATCAGCGCGGGATCATCCATCGCGATCTCAAGCCGGCGAACATCCTCGTCCGCGAGTCGACGGGTCAGTCCGCGCACCCGATGGTGATCGACTTCGGCATCTCGAAGGCGCTTCACTCGCGACTCGTCGACGAGCCGGCGCACACGATGCAGGGTGAATTGCTCGGAACCCCCGAGTACATGAGCCCGGAGCAGGCGGAATCGTCGGTGGTCGACATCGACACGCGCGCGGACGTGTACTCGCTCGGCGTCATCCTCTACGAGCTCGTCGCCGGCTGCACGCCGTTCGACCGGCGAACGCTGAAGCAAGGCGGCGTGGCGCAGATCCGAGAGGCGCTTCGGAACTTCGACCCACCTCGCCCGAGCACGAAGCTCACGCGGGGAGCGGGAGCCAACGGCGCCTCGGGGGCGGCCGCAGCCGCCGAGGCCGTGAACGACTCGAACGCGTCGGAGGGCTCCGGCTCGCCGAACGCGGCGAACAACGGCAGGCACACACCCTCGTCCATCGCCGCGGTCGCGGAGCGGCGCGCCACCGATCCCGGCACCCTCGTGCGCACGCTGAAGCGCGAGCTCGAGTGGATTCCGCTCAAGGCGATCCGGCGCGATCGCAACGAGCGCTACCGATCGGTGGCGCAACTCGCCGACGACGTGCAGCGATACCTGGACGGCCGGCCGCTCATCGCCGCGCCCGAGTCGAGCGCGTACCGATTGCGCAAGTACCTGCGCCGCAATCGCGGCGTCGTGGCCGCCGTGACGCTCGTGGCGCTGGCGCTCGTGGTGGGCGCGTCGCTGGCCGCCTGGCAGGCGCTCGAGGCGATCTCGCAGCGCGACGCGGCTCGCGAGTCGCTTGCGATCGCCGACGCCAAGACGCTCGAAGCGCAGGAGCGCACGCGCGAAGCGGAGGAGGTGAGCGAGTTCCTGGTGAACATGTTCGGCATCGTCGATCCGCGCAAGCACGCGGGCCGGGAGATGACGGTGCGGCAGCTGCTCGACTGGGCGGCGGAGCGGATGGGCAGCGGACTCGAGCAGCGTCCGCGCGTGCGCGGGCAGGTGGCGCTGGCGGTGGGCCGTGCCTACGGCGCGCTCGGCCACTTCGAACCGGCGGCCAAGTGCCTGAACGAGGCGCTCGAAGTGGCGCGACAGCTCCCGGCGCCCGAAAACGACATCCTTCGCGCGAACGCGCTGCATGCGCTCGGCGCCGTCACGAAGGGAAGCCAGGGCGCGGCCTGCACGCAGGAGGCGATCCAGATCCGGCAGCGCCTCGGCGGTCCGTCCGATCCGCTCGCGCTCAAGATGCTCACCGATCTCGTCGGCGCGTCGGTGGCGGAAGGAGAGCTCGACAGCGCCGAGCGTCAATTGGCGCAGATGATCTCGATCTTCCGCCTCGGAAGGCAGTCACCGGAGGAGGTGAAGGCGGAGGTCTACGCGATGCTCGACACGGTCGAAGCGAAGGCGCGAGCCGGCGATCGCGCGGGCGCGAAGCAGGTCGTCTTCGACTACATGAAGCCGTTCGAGGCCATCCCGCTCATGCACCCGGAGGTGGCGGAGGCGGTGGCGCTCTTCGCGATCTACATGCAGTTGCGCGGACGGCCGATCGCGGCGGAAATCTCCGCCGAAGCGGCCATGGACATGGCTCGGAAGGACTTCGGCGAGGACAGCGTGCAGATGGGCTACGCCAAGGGCGGCATGGCGTTCGTCATGCTCGAGCAGAAGAAGTTCGATGTCGCCGAGCAGCACGCGCGGCAGGCGTTCGAGATCGCGAATCGCGTCTACAAGGGGCAGGGTGATCTGCTGCACCTGAGCCGGCATCTGCTCGCGAGCACGCTGCTCGGGCAGGGCCGCGCGGAGGAGGCGCAGAAGGTGGTGGGATTCGATCGCGACGGCAAACCGATTCCGATCACGCTCGACGCGAGCGGCCTCTTCAAGCCGCGAGTGCGGATTCGATTGCCGCGGTAGCGCCGATCGCCCCGGCGCGCGTCAGCGCCCGCGACGCGTCGCGCTCGTGCGCTTCGACGAGTTGCCGCGCGGACCCGAATTGCCCTTGCCGAAGCCGCCGCTGTTGGGTCCGCGGCCGCCCTGGTTCCCCTTGAGAATGGAGCCGAGATTGCCGATGCCGCGACCTTCGCGCGAGAAGTGCGTCGCCTTCGACTTCCACGCGGCGCGATCGGGGTCGGCGTTGCCCGACCCGGCGCCGCTCGTGGAAGCGCCGGCGGTGCCCTCCGTCGTCTTGTTCGCCGCGGACTTCGCGCCGTCGGCGCCGCCCGTGGGGCTCGATCCGGTCGCCGCGTTGGCGCCGGCGCCGGACTTGGCACCGGTCGCGCCTGCGCCGGACTTGGCGCCGCTCGGCGCGCTCGCGTCCGCCGCACCGCTCGACGCGCGCGAACCCGGCGT
>VGXK01000055.1 GCA_016873355.1 Phycisphaerae bacterium
ACTTCGCCCGGTTCCGCACCGCGCGAGAGCGAGGTGAAGCTCGTGTCGATCCAGAGTCGAAGCGACCGCGAGAGCGCCCGCCGCGGCCGCACGGGAAGCGCCGCCGTCGCCGACACGGCCTCGGCGGCGCGTTCCGCGCCCGCGCCCGCGCTCGCGCCCGCGCTCGCGTCCGCGCTCGCGCCCGCGGCCGTCCCGCGCTCCTTGGGCGCGACCACTCGGATCTCGTGCCCATCCGCGCGCTCGACGACGCGGTACGCCTCGATCGCCGACGGCTCGCCCGAGCGCGTCCGCGGCGCGGAGAAGAGCAGCGTGGCGTGCCTGGCGCGCGTGACCGCCACGTAGAAGAGGCGCCGTCCCTCCTCCGCGTCGCGTGCCGCGAGCGGCGCCGCCAGCGCACCATCCTTCGTCACCGGAACGATCACGCTCTCGTCCGAAGCGACGCGCGCCTGCGCCGCGATCCCTGCGCCCGCGGCGGCGATGATCGCCGCGGGAAGCCGCGCCACGCGCACCGTGCCGCGATGCCACGAGCTCGACGCGAGCGAACCATCCGCCCACGGAAGCAGCACGATTCCGAACTCGAGTCCCTTCGCGGTGTGCTGCGTGCGCAGCGTGACCGCGTCGTCGCGCTCGATGCGGCGCCGTCTCGGGTCGCCCGGACGCGTCGGGCTCGACTCGGTCTGCGACACGAGTCGATCGAGCATCGCGAGCCACTCGCGAACGCCGGCCGACGCGAGTCGTTCGGCATGAAGCAGCTCGGCCAGGTGCAGGGCATCGACCGCGGTTCGAGGGTCCGCGGGGCTCGTCCGCGCCGCGAGCGCGCGCTCGACGATCGCAAGCGCACCGCCGCGCGGCGCCGCGCGACCCCACGCATCGAATCGTCCCGACCACTCGCGCACGAGCGACTCCCCCTGCTCGCCCGCAAGCGCCGACGCCTCGATTCCGACGATCGACGAGACCATCGCGCGGCGGACGAGCGAGCCTCGTCCCGGCTCCGCGCACGCGGCGAGCAGCGCCGCCACTTCGCCGGCCGCAGACGACTCGAGCACGCTTCGATCTCCAAGCAGCAGCGTCGGCACGCCTTCGGCGCGAAGGCGCTCGTCGAGCGCGCCGAGCGCGGCATTGCTGCGACCCAGCACCGCGAAGTCGCTCCAGCGGACCGGTCGCACCGACTCGGCGCGTCGAATCGAGAGGCCGCGCGCGTGAAGATCCTTCAGCGTGGTCGCGCACCAGTCGAGCGGCGTCTCGCCGGGTGCGCCGACATGAATCTCAAGGGGCGCCGGTCGCGTCGACGGCGCCCGCGTGCTCGATGCGTCGCTCGACCCCGGCGCCTGGAGCACGCCGTGCTGCGGCGGATTCCGCGCGTGCACCCGCGGATGCTCGATGCCCGGTCGTCCGAACGGCTCGGGCAGCGAGAAGAGGCGATTCGTCGCGGCCACCGCGCCCGGCTCCGAGCGCCAGTTCGTGTCGAGCCGACGCGGCGACTCCGTGCCTCGCAGCCGCAGATACGCGTCGAGGTCGGCGCCGCGGAAGCCGTAGATCGCCTGCTTCGGATCTCCGACGAGCACGAGCAGCCGATCGGTCGCTTCCGCGCCGTGGAAGATGCGCTCGAAGATTTCGAGCTGCACCGGATCCGTGTCCTGCGCCTCGTCGATCACGCCGAGTCGGTGGCGCGATCGCAGTTGTTCCACGAAGCGAGGTCGCTCGCGCAGCGCATCCCGCACCGAGAGCACCATGTCCTGGTAGGTGGTCGCGCCGCGCGAGTCGCAGAGCGCCGCCACCGCTCGCCGGGAGAACGCCATGAGGTCGAGCGCCAGCGCCGCCACCGCGTCGCCGCCGGCGCCGTCGCCTCGCACCTCCGCGCATTCCACGCCGCGACTCGAGATCGCCTCGAGCGCCAGCTGCGTCATGAGCGAACGCGTGAGCCCGCCCACTCGGCATCGCTCGAGGCGTTCGGCGTCGTCGCGCACGCGAGCGCTCCACCAGCGCATGGCGAGTTCCTCGGCAAGCGCCGGCTCGTCGAGCAGTTCGCGTCGCCCGCCCGCGTGCCCGAGCTCGAATGCGTGCTCCTGCACCAGGCGATCGCAGAAGCCGTGAATGGTGCTCACCGTGAGCGAGTCGATGTCGGAGAGCGCCGCGCCGAGCCGCGCCGCGGCGCGCGTCCGCGATTCGTCGTCGAGCGACGGATCGGCGCCCGCGTCGGGCGCACCGCGATCGACGAGCTGCCGTCGCAGGGCCGCAAGCCTTCCGCGCACGCGACCTCGCAGTTCGCGCGTGGCCGCCTCCGTGTAGGTGACCAGCACGATCTCGCTCGCACGAAGCGGACGCGCCGACTCGAGCGCCGCAAGCTCCGGACCGTCCACGAGTCCGCTGCCGCGCTGGCCGGGCGCGAACAACCCTCCGCCGCCGAGCGCCGCCGCCACGATCGTGGTGAGCTCGTACGTCTTGCCGGTGCCGGCGCTCGCTTCGATCGTCGCCTTCATGCGCCTCGCCTCTTTCGCGCCGCGGCGCCAGCGTCCGCCGCGTCGAGCCCCCGGCGCAGCGCGGCGGTCGTCACGCCGTCCTTGAACGCACGCGAGATCGGCCTCGCCACGCGCTCCGCGAGCGCTTCGAAGCCGAACTCGCCGCGCGCATCGAAGAATCGCTCGGGACCGAAGACGATGCGAACGGCGGGTTCGAAGCCGTCGCCTCGACCACGCTGCTCGTCGCCCTCGTCGAAGAACTTCTCTCGCGCCTTGGCGAGCGCGATCGACGGTTCGGGCGACTTCTTCTCGCAGTGGTGCGCGTACTCGAGCGAGGACTTCGGCATCCACGCGAGCGGCTGCTCCGAACCCTCGAGCGCGAGCGATGCGAACGCGGTCAGATGCGCGCGCGCCAGAGCCTTCGGGGGCGCCCGGACGAGTCTCGCGTCGACCTCGTGCGTTCGCTCGCCTCCTCGACCGGACGAACGACGGCCGAGCACGAGCAATCCGAGCGGCGCCTCGCTCGCCGCGACCGTGCAGAGAAGCAGTCGAAGCCAGCCGCGAAGCATGTCGAACGCATGCTCGTCGGTGCCGCGCGGCACCACGAGCAGGGGTCCGACTCCCTCGACCATCGGCACGACGCCCTCGAGCGTCACCGAGCGCCGGCGCGTCGACGGCGCACGCACGGATTCGATCTCGAACGACGCGACCAACTTCACCTCGCGCGCCGGAAACGACGCACCGGCGCGCATCGATGCGAGCAACTGCTCGGCGTCGCTCCGCCAGCGGCCGATCTGCTCCGTCACTTCCTGCGCCAGTGCGTCGCCGCCGATGCCTCGCGCCAGCAGCCCTCGACCTCGGAGCACGGCCCTCGCCGGCCGCTCCGGCGCCGAGTCGATCCACGCCGCCTCGCCGCCCGAGACTTCGAGGAGCAACTCCTTCTCGTGCTCGCGATCGACCGGATCCTCGTCGTCCGCCTCGCGCTCCGGCCGATCGAGGAACACGCGTCGCGCCCGCAGGTACGCCTCCGGAGGAGATCGCCAGAAGCGGATGAGTTCGTCGAGCGTCATGCGTCGCGGGCCCGCGGGCTCGCGCGAGGGGCCGGCGCCGGCGCTCACGACCGTGTCACTCGCGCCTGCGCCGGGAGCGATGCCGGCGGCGCCGCGCGCACGAGCGTCGGCGCGAGGTTCCGCGGGGTCGTGGCCACCGGTGACCACGGCGGGTTCCCGCCCCGTTCCGGTCGCCGCGCGCAATCCCGGGACCGCGTCGATCAGCTCGCTCACGACGACGCTCGGCGGCAACTCCGTTCCCGTCGTCGGATCGACTCCGGGCCACGAGATGAGCAGCGAACGCGACGCCGCCATCACCGTTTCGAGCATCACCTGCCGATCGTCGAGGCGCGGGTTCCGATCGCCCGGCCGAGGCGCCGCCGCCACCAGGTCGAACGACGGGAATCTCGCCGCTCGCGGGAACTCGCCTTCCGCCATTCCCACGAGGGCGATCACTCGGAACGGGATGCTCCGCATCGGCTGAATGGCGGCGACCGTCACGCCCGCCGCAAGCAGCGCTCGCCCCGGATGCGCCGTTCGCAGC
Source organism: Phycisphaerae bacterium (assembly GCA_016873355.1). Classification (GTDB taxonomy): domain Bacteria; phylum Planctomycetota; class Phycisphaerae; order Phycisphaerales; family SM1A02; genus VGXK01. Next base: position 4,053 of record VGXK01000055.1, read on the forward strand.
CGCTCGACGAGAAACCGAATCGCGGTTCGCGCCCGCACGCGATGCGTCTTCCCGATTCCCGCGTCGATCGCGGTGCGGCGAATCTCGTCCAGGCGCACGCGCAGCGCCGCCGCGCCCTCGATGCCGCGATGCGCGCCGGTCGAGTCGTTCGCGCCCGCGAGCACGTCCGCGATGCGTTCGAGCATCGAGATCCAGTCGTCGCCGGCGCTGCCGGCGGCGCCCGGATCGCCCGCGCTTCCGCTCGCGTCGGCGCTCCCCGTCGCGCCCGCGGCGGCGAGCGGCAGTCGATCGTTCGCTCGCTTCGCGAGCGGCTCGATCGCGTCGAGCAGCGCCTGCGCCGCGTCGAGCACGCCCATCTCGCCGAGCTCGACCGCCGCACACGGCGCCACCGGCTCGTCGATGCCCATCGCGCCGAGCGCGCCGTCGGCCATCACCGCGCCGAGGCGCAGCCGATCGAGCCCCCACTGCCACGTGCCGATCGTCTCGCCCGGTCGACCGTGCAGCGCGCGATGCTCGGCATCGAGGCCCCAGCGAACGCACGCCATCGTCGACCAGCGCTCGAGTCGCTCGAGTTCCGCACCGCCCACGCCGAACGCGCGGCCGATCGATTCGACCGCGAGCAGCTCGAGCAAGTCCCGCCGCGAGATCCGCCCGAGCGCCGCGTCGACGAGTCTCGCAAGCGCCTCGACGGCGTCGAGTTCCCCCGCGTCGCGGTCGGCGACCGCAAACGGCAGCACCGGACGATCCCTCGCGTCGCGTCGCGAACCGAAGACCGCTTCCACGATCGGGCCGTAGGTCTCGAGGTCCGGCGTCAGCAGCGCCACGTCGCGAGGCTCGAGCGTCGGGTCTCGCTCGAGCAGGTCCACGATCGCGTCGTGCACGCGCTCGACTTCCCCGAGGCGCCCGCGACCCGGAAGCAGTTGCAGCGAATCGTCGATCGGATCATCGACGGCATCGGACGGCGGCGTGGACCCCGGATCGCGCGGGGCCGGGTTCGCGGCGCCCGAGCCGGAACGGTCCTCCGCCTCCACGCCGCTGCGCAGCGCGCCCTGGAGCGCGGCCAATCGCCGCGACGGCGGCGATTCGCCCGGTTGCGCGCGACCCTGCCCATGCTGCGGCTCGAGCCGCTCGAGCGTGGCATCGCCGGCATGCCCGAGGGCCGCAACGAGCGCCTCGAACTCCGCGGACTCGATTCCCCACGCGGCCGCGAGCGCGTGTCGTCGATCTCCCGCGCCGGGGTCGAGCGCGTAGACCGTGATGTCCATCCGCCGCGAGAGCGCCGCGAGCAGCTCGAGGAACGCGGGCGCCAGCGTGGACACGCCGAACACGCTCGCACGGGGCGGCATGCCGATCGGCCCGCCTCGTTCGCTTCGGCATCGATCGAGAAACCGCTCCCGTTCGACGAGCAAGCGCGACGGCGGCGTCGCGGCTGCTCCTCGACGCCACAGTTCGGCAAGCCACGCTTCGTCGCCGGGCTCCGCGGCCCCGCCGGCGACCGCGCCGCTGCCGCGTCGCCCATCGCCGTGCTCGCCGCTGCGCCCGTCTCCGCGCTCGCGCTGCCAGCGCTCCACCAGGTCCACGCGATGCTGGGCGCATCGATCGAGCGCCTGCGCCACGAGCGGCGCGCACTCGAGGGCCGCGTCGTCGATCGAGCCGCTCGACTCACCGATGGCGCCGAACGCCGCCGCCAGCGCCGGGAAGCGTGACTCGCGCAGCAGCGACGGCATCGCCGCCGCCACGCGAAGCTCGAGATCGAGTCGTTGCGAGCCGTCGTCGGGCATGCGGTACGGCACGCCGCCGTCGAGCACGGCCGCGAACGCACGCAGCAGGAACGGCCGCGGATAGAGCGTCTCCGCGAATCCCCATCCGCCGCGCCGCAGCGCCGCCTGCTGCGAGATCCAGCGATCGAGTCCTCGCCCCTGCACGACGATCAACTCTCGCATCGGCGGCGGAAGCGGCGATCGATCGAACGCGTCGAGCATCGCGTCGAGCAGCGCATCGAGCCGATCCCCGCGCACCACGCGAAGCATGCTCAGCCCGTCCCCGCGCTTCCGTCGCGCTCGCGGAGCGCCGCCTCGGGGATCGCGTCGTCGCCTTCGCCGTTCGCGAATTCCACCTCGCTCAGCTCCGCCATGCGCCGCACGAAGATCGGGCTGGCGAGCAGGGGCGGCGGACCGACTCGCTCGTGATCGCGGGTGCGCGGCATGCGGAGTCGGCATTATGGTCGCGGCGAACCGCGAGCGTTCCGGCTCGTAGACTCGCCCCAATGCCGGACGGACTCCGACCCATCATCGGCATCACCGCGAACATGGACGAGGATTCCGACGGCGCCCGCTACGTGCTGCGCCGCAACTACGCCGCGATGGTGGTCGACGCGGGCGGTGCGCCGATCATCCTTCCGCACGAGCCGACGCTCGCGGCGCTCTCGCTGCGCTGTTGCGACGGCGTGATCCTGAGCGGCGGCGCCGACATCGACGTTCGCGAGTTCGGCCGAGACCTCCATCCGTGCGCCGTGCCGATGCACCCCTGTCGCCAGCGCGGCGAATTCGAGCTGCTCGAGGCGCTCGGCGAGTCGCCCGATCTCCCCGTGCTCGGCATCTGCCTGGGCATGCAGCTGCTCGGCATGCATGCCGGCGCCACGCTCGTGCAGCACCTCGACGACGCGAAGCCGGACGCGGAGCGGCATCGCGGCGATCGCGCGCATCGCGTCGACAGCGAGTTCGGCGCGGGCGCCGTGACGAGTTCGCACCATCAGGCGCTCGCCGACGCGGGATCGTTCGAGGTGATCGGCCGCTCCGACGACGGCGTGATCGAGGCGATTCGAGACCCGTCGCGCCCCTTCGTCGTCGGCGTGCAGTGGCATCCCGAGCGCACCGCCGACGAACGCCTTGGAATCGGCGTGATTCGAGCTTTGGTGGAGGCCGCGAAACAACGAGCCGATAGACTTCGAGCCCGCGCCGCAGGTTCGGTGTGAGTTCGCGGCGCCGTCGTTCCTCTCGAGATCCCGACATGATTCGCCGCACCGTCCGGCTCCCGATCGTCGCCGCCATCGCGTTCGTGTCGCTGCTCATGCTCGGCGCCGCCGCCTCGCCGCTCGCGGTCGGCTCGAAGGCGCCTGCGCTCACGGTCACGGAATGGTTGAAGGGCGAACCCGCGAAGGAGTTCAAGCCCGGCACGGTCTACGTCGTCGACTTCTGGGCGACCTGGTGCGGACCGTGCATCCGCTCCTTCCCGAAGCTCTCGGCAATCCAGCGCGAGCATGGCGACGATCTCGTCGTCATCGCCGTCGCGCCGTTCGAGAGGATCCGTCCGGGCGAAGCCGACGATCGTCGCGACCGGCTCAAGTCGTTCGTCGATGCACGCGGCGACTCGATGAACTTCCGCGTGGCCTACGACGGCAACGGACAGAGCGGCGCGAATTGGATGGCGGCGGCAGGCAGGAACTCGATTCCCTGCGTCTTCGTCGTGAATCACGAGGGCCGGATCTCCTACCTCGGCTCACCGTCGGCGCTCGAGGGCGCGGTGAAGGTGGCGCTTCGCAAGGCGAAGGAGGCGAAGGCGAAGTCGTCCGAGTCGAGGCCGACCCCGCCGGACTCGAAGCCCGAGGCGCCGGCGACGACGCCGCCGAGCGACGCGACGCCGACGCCCCCGCCGCCGTCGCCGCCGGCGCGCGAATCCACGCCACCACCGCCGCAACCGCCCGCGCCCACGGGCGGATCCGGCGATTCTCCGAAGCGCTCCGACGGCGCCGGCTGAGCGGACGGCGCACGGCGTGTCGACCGACTGCCGCATCGGCTACGCCACGAACGTCCATCCCGGGCGCACGCTCGACGAGGCGCTGACGGAGATCGAGCGGCACGCGCCGCGCGTGCGGAGCGAACTCGTGTCGCGCGGCGTGCTGGCATCCGACGAAACGCTCGAACTCGGCGCGTGGTTCTCCGCGGAGGCCGCGCGCTTGCTGCTCGCTCGCCCCGGCGAAGTGGAGCGCATGGCCGAGCGGCTTCGGCGCTCGCACCTTTCGATCCGTTCGCTCAACGGTTTTCCCTACGGTCACTTCCACGCCGAGCGCGTGAAGCGCGACGTCTATCGCCCGTCGTGGGCCGGCGCCGCGCGCCTGCTCCACACCGAGGCGCTCGCCGAGATCCTCGCGCGACTCATCGCGGACGATGCCGCGAACTCGGCGCCTCGCCGCGCGGGCTCCGAGTCGCCGCCGAAACTGCCCGCCCGCGGAAGCATCACCACCGTGCCGATCGGCTGGCGGAGCGAGATCCACGCGGGCTCGACCGGCGCGGCGCTCGGAGTGGCGGTGTCGCACCTCCGGCAGCTTGCCGCGGCGCTGGCACGCCTCGAGGATCGAACCGGCGTGCGCATCCAGGTCGACCTCGAGCCGGAACCGGGCTGTCTGCTCGACGCATCGCGGGATCTCGTCGAGTTCTTCGATCGGCATCTGACGCCGCGGCCGGGCGAGGTCGATCCGCGCCGTCATCTCGGCGCCTGCCACGATGTCTGCCACGCGGCGGTCATGTGGGAGCCGCAGCGGGAGGCGATCGAGACGATTCGACGCGCGGGAATCTCGATCGGCCGCGTGCAGCTCTCGAGCGCGCTCGAGTGGCGGCCGTCTCGCGACGCCGAGATCGTCGCCGCCTTCGACGAGCCGCGCTACCTGCATCAGACGACCTGGCGCAACTCCCGCGGCGAGGTGCGCTTCTTCGAGGATCTGCCCGATGCGCTCGGCGCCGCGCGCCGCGAGTCGCCGGGCGACGACCTCGTTGCGCGCACCCACCTGCACGTGCCGCTCTCGTCCGCGTGCGCGGGACGACTCGGCACCACGCGCGATTCGGTGAGCGAGTTCCTCGGCGCCTGGCCCGCCGACGAACCGCTGCCCGCCGTCGAGGTGGAGACCTACACCTGGGAGGTGCTGCCGCCGTCGCTCCGCCCCGCGTCGCTCGCCGCGGGGATCGCCGACGAGATCGAGTGGGCGCATCGCGAAGTCTCGCGCCGACGGGGATGCCGCGCATGAGTCGCGCTCCCGTCGACGCCCCCGACCGGCTCGGCGCGTGGCTCGAACTGGCACGGATCTCGAATGCGCCCACCGTGGCCACGAACGCCATGGTCGGAGCGTCGGCGGCGCTGATCGCCGACCCGACGCTCGACGACGGCGCGTCGTTCGCATGGCGCCTGCTCGCACTCGCGGCCGCCATGATGTGCATGTACTCGGGCGGAATGATGCTGAACGATCGGCTCGATCTCGAGATCGATCGCCTCGAGCGTCCCCACCGCCCGATTCCCTCGGGGCGCATCTCGCCGCCGGCGGCGCTCAACGCGTCGATCGCGCTGCTCGGCGCGGGCGCGATCCTCGCGTGCGCGGTCGACCGCGCGGCGCTGGCGTGGGTGCTGGCG
>VGXK01000056.1 GCA_016873355.1 Phycisphaerae bacterium
CACGCCGTCCGTCGTGCTCTTCGGACCGACCGATCACCGCTGGACCACGCTCGCGTCGAGCGCGCCGCGCGATCGACTGCTCCTCTCGGAGCCCTTCCTTCCCGACGATCGCATGGCCGATCGACTCCCCGGGGTCTGCCGCATTGAACGAATCTCCGTTGGAGACGCGATCGACGCGGCCCGCGTACTCCTGACGCGGCAGTCTGGACCCCGGAGAGGTGTCACGAGCTTCCCCGCAAGCCCATGACTGGGAGTGCTATCGAAAACTCGACGATCGAGCGCGCATGCACGCTCGGAAGACTTGCTCAATGGCGCCGGTTTTCTTCTGCTCCGTGTCAAGGATTTGCTCGGCGTCGCTCATCTGCTTGGCGTCGAGCCGCTTGCCCGGAAGCGATCCGCCCATGAGCGAGCGCGACACCGTAAGTCGGAAGGTGTAGAACAGTCCCGCCAGGATCAGGTCGGGAAGGAGCCGGTTCCACATGTCGGCGTCCTTGCCGCGATCCCGCGCGAGCAATCCGAACTCGGTGAAGAACCAGATGTAATAGGAATCCGGGTCGGATGCGATCGCGTTGCCGGGCCGAGCCGGCGTTCCGAAGGAGACGGTCGTTCGAAGCTCCCCCGCGCCGAATCGCCGAATGGCCGCCCTGGCGGCGTCGACTTTCTGGTCGAACGCTGGCTGCGGGAAAAGTTCCACGCCTCTGCGGACGATCGCGCTGATGCGCTCGACGAGACCGTCGGGAAGCCCGGGCGCGGCAGGCGCTGCGCGATTGAACCAGCGGGCGCGAAGCCGCGCCTGAAGCGCCTCGGCGGCGCTCCACCACTCGCGTTCGTTGATCGGCGCCCTCCGCGGGGGAATGGCCGCCGCCGCGGCGCGCATGAGATTGGGTTCGGTGTTCCAGTCGAGGTGAAAGAGGAACGCATGCTGCCCCGATCGATCCCCGGCGGCGAGCGCCTCTCGCTCATTGAATACTTGAAGCCACTCCGTGTCCGACTCCGGCCAGATGCGACTTGGAACTGATGCAATGGACGATGTCATGATCGCTCCCTCCACCGACTCAAGAGACCGTGACCAACTTCCAACGAATCTCGGCGAAGACGACGAAATCAAATGGATTGGCCCCCACCGTGGAGAGCTTCCACTCGAGCGTCTGCGATGGCGCACCGGCGTAGGAGACTTCCGCCACCGCCGGCATGATGCACGCATGATGACCGCCTCCGGAGGGCGTCCACTCTCCGGGCTGGACGACGGACATTCCGGAGAGGGTGCCGCCGGGAAACGATCCCGCCATCGCCGGCAGCAGTTGGGCCTGCGCGTAATTGTTGATCTTTCCGGCGAGGGCGTTCGCGTCATACGCGCCCGAGTAGCCGCGGCTGAGCCAATCGCGTTGATCGAGTCCCGCGTTCGAGAGCGTCTTGTCGAGGTGGGCCTGGGCGGCGGACGCCGCTGCGCTTTCGGTCATGCCGGCGGGCGGCTTGCCGAAGCTCGGATAGAGAATCATGTCGACGATGTAGATGTCTGCTATGGGTCGCACTCCATGTGGTGCGGGGGATCCGAAGAGAATTGCCCCGACGATGCCGATCGGTGTCCGGGGCTAGGGAGGTGCGCTCCGAGCGCACCGGAATCCAACGTTCATCGCCCACGCGGGCACGATCCGTTCACGGTCGCCGACGGTCTCGAACGGGCGATAGGTGACCTTGCCCAGATGAGTCTGCATGGGATCGTCAAGCCACGAGGCGCCCTTGATCAGGACCCACCCAAGCTGCCTCTGGAAGGTGGCGGTGTACTCGGCGACATTCGACGAGGCGTGGAGAATACCGAGTTCGGTCGCCAGGTCGGGACGGGAGTCGACGGGCTGCGCGAGTTTCGCGTAGATCGAAATGTCCGCCAGCGCTGATTGCTTGGGGGCGCGGACGTCCTCGAGCGAGGCGTGCGGGTAATCGACTTCCGCGTCGCCCCAGGGAACGAGTCGACCATCGGGCGCACGCATGGCGCACTCCCACTCCTCGGCGGTCGGCAATCGCTTGCCGACCCATCGCGCATAGCGCTCCGCCTCCTCCCAGGTGACGCCCGCGACCGGCCACTCGTCCCGCAGCTGATCGGCGTTCATCATCGTCCACGCCGTCGGCATCGGTTCGCCCGTCGCCTCGAGGTAGCGCCGATAGTCGCCCACGGAGACCTCGCGTCGATCGATGAAGAACGGATCGAGCACGACGCGGCGCGTCCGCTGCGGGCCCGGGTCGTTCTCTCGCTCCGAGTGCCCGACCTGGCACTCCCCTCCCGCGATGAAGACCATGTCCTCGTCAGGCTCCGGCGCCGGCGGCGCCGACGACGGAAGCTCGATGCGCCGATGCTCGCCCGGGCGCACGAGCGGAACGGTCGAGTCGACTCGCACGCCGCCTCGATGGTTCATGACCATGCGGTAGATGCCCGCGGGCACCTGCGCGGAGGTCGGGGTCGCGCCGAGCTCGATCGCCTCGCCGAGCGACGAATTCTCGTCGACGGGCCGGAGCTGCACCGTCATGCCCTCCGCGCCGCCCACCACCTCGACCGTGCAGAGGCGCCATCGACCGACGAGCACGGCGGAGACGACGCCGATCGCCGCCAGCGAAATGGATCCGACGACGACCGCCGCCGCGAGTCCGGAAGGATGACGACGCACCCAGCGCCGGACGCGACGCACGGCGCTCGGCGGGCGCGCGAGAATCGGATCCCCCGCGAGAAACGCGCGAAGGTCCGCGGCCATGTGCGCCGCCGACTGGTATCGATTCTGCGGCCGCTTCTCGAGCGCCTTGTGGCAGATCGTGGAGAGATCCGGAGGCACGAGTCGATTCGCCTTGCGCAGCTCCGGCGGCTCGTGCCGCTGGATCGCCTCGATGAGCTTCGGCTGCGACGGTCCGTCGAAGGGACGCCGCAGCGAGAGCAGTTCGTACAGCACCACGCCGAGCGAGAAGAGATCGCTTCGCCCGTCGACCCTGCGGTTCTCCTCGGTCTGCTCCGGGCTCATGTACGGGAGCGTTCCCGCCATGTCGCCGGTGGTGGTGAGGGCCAGGCTTCCTTCGAACTTGGCGATGCCGAAGTCCGTGAGGTGCGGCCGACCATTCGAGTCGACGATCACGTTCGAAGGCTTGATGTCGCGATGGAAGACCTCGTGGCGATGGGCGTGATCGAGCGCGTCGGCCACTTCGGCGACGATCCGCGCCGCCTCGCGGACGGCGTCGGGATCCCGAAGCACGGCGGGAAGCTCGCCCGTCGGCGTCGAGGTGTCGGAATCGGCCGCCGCGCCGCCGCCCGCGCGGAGTCGCTCGTTCAGCGTCTGCCCCGGCACGTATTCCATCGCGATGTAGTGGCGCCCCTCCGCGACACCGGCGCGATAGATCGGAACGATGCCCGGATGACTCAGCTTGGCGATCGCGCGGGCTTCGCTGCGCAGCCGCTCCTTCGCCTGCTCCGAATCGATCAGGTGCGGCGCGAGCACCTTGACCGCGGCGAGTCGCCCGAGCTCGCGGTCCCGCGCCAGGTACACGACGCCCATGCCGCCGCGCCCGAGCTCGCGGACGATCTCGAAGTCGTCGATTCGAGAAGGGGAGACCGCACCGGACGCCCCGGATACGCCCGGCGCGACGGCGCCGCTCGCATGCGGCGTTCGAGCGAGCAGGTCGCTCCCGGCCGCATGGTGGGAGAGCAGCGCCGCGATCCGTGCCCGTGCCGTCGGCGTCGGACAGGCGGAGTCGAGAAAGGCGTCCCGCTCGGAAGGAGGCACTTCGAGCGCTCGGACGAAGACGGCCTTCTCGTCCCATGAGTCGCCCATCAGGCCGCTCCGGGATGGAGAACGGATCGCTCCCATGCACCCTCTGCCGCGGGAAGCGATCCGTCCTGCGCCGCGATTTCCGAAGATTTCGCCACGATGATCCGGTCAGGCGGTCGGTGGTTCCCCGCCCAGCCGCTCCGCCAGCCATGCCCGGCCGTACTCCCAGTTCGTGCGCACGCCCGCCAGCGTCGACTCCATGAGCTCGGCCGTCTCGTCGAGCGTGCGGCCGCAGTAGAAGCGCAGCCGGATCACCTCCGCCGCGTCCGGGTCGACTCCCGCCAGCTCGTCGAGCGCGCGGCAGAGTTCCTCGAGCTCGTTCGCGGTGACGGGCTCGTCCGGCGCGTCGCGCGGAAGTTCCGCCGTGAGCGGCACGGGGCGGCGATCGCCTCCGCGCTTGATCGATCCGTTTCGCCGCGCCTCCTCGACGAGCACGTCGTGCATGGCGCGGCCGAGCAGCATGAAGAGATGGCGCCGGTTCTGCGCATCGAGCGCGCCGCGCTCGAGCAGGCGCTCGACGGCGCTGTTCACGAGCATGGTGGTCTGCATGAGCGTGCTGCGCCGGAAGCCGTGGCGAAGCATGTTCGCGGCGACCCGCTTCAGATCGTCGTAGACGATCGCGAACGCCCGCTCGCGCGCCGAGTGGGTTCCCTGTCGCGATTGGCGCAGCAACTCGGTGACCGGCGGGTTGTCGTGCATGACGCCCTCCTCGCGCGCCGCAGCGTACCGTGGCGGCGATACGCTCCGGCGATGCACTGGTCGGGATGGGCCGCGTGCGCCCTCGTCGCCTACCTGCTCGGATCGATTCCGTTCGGCGTGCTGCTCGGGCAATGGCGCGGCGTCGACGTGCGCGAGCACGGAAGCCGCAACATCGGCGCGACGAACGTCGGTCGCGTGCTCGGCCGACGATGGGGCTACCTCTGCTTCCTGCTCGACGCCGCGAAGGGCGCGGTTCCGGTGGCGGCGGCGGGCGAGCTCGGCGGAACGCTCGGCCGCAGCGCCGACGAACTCGGTTCGTCCGCGCTGCTCGCGTGGCTCGCGGTGCCGGCGGCGGCGCTCGCGGGGCACATGGCGAGTCCCTTCCTCGGTTTCAAGGGAGGCAAGGGCGTGGCGACGGGCTTCGGCGCGCTCGTCGGATTCTGGCCGCTGCTTGCGTTCCCCGCCCTTGCGGCGATCGGCGTCTGGATCGTGGTGCTCGCGGTCGGCCGCATCGTGTCGCTTGCAAGCATCGTCGCGGCGCTCTCGCTGCCGATCGGCGTGCTCGTGGCGGGCGGCGTGTCGAGCGAGTCGTGGCCGCTCGTCGCGGCCGCGAGCGTGCTCGCGCTGCTCGTCGTGATCCGGCATCGATCGAACCTTTCGAGGTTGCTTCGCGGCCAGGAGCCGCGGATCGGCGCGGCGACGCGACGCGCGGCGACGCCTCCCGACGCCTTCGGTCACAATGACGACGATGGCCGAACCTGAACGGACCTTCGTCAGCGCGCTCGAGTCGCGCAACGCCAGCCGCGAGATGCGCGAGCTCTGGAGTCCGCATCGGAAGTTCGCCACCTGGCGGCGGATCTGGCTGGCGCTCGCGGAGAGCCAGCGCGACATGGGGGTGGCGATTCCGGAACAGGCGATCTCGCAGATGCGCCGCGCGCTCGACTCGATCGACGCCGACGCGGCTCGCGCCCACGAAGAGCGCCTCCGTCACGACGTGATGGCCCACGTGCACGCCTTCGGCGACGCGGCCCCCGCCGCGAAGGGCGTCATCCACCTTGCGGCCACGAGCCAGGACGTGGTCTGCAACGCCGACGCGCTCGTGCTCGCCGAGTCGCTCGACATGATCTCGGTGAAGCTTGCGCGCCTGGTCGATCGCGCCGCCCGCGCGGCGGAGCGATGGAAGAGCGTGCCCGCGCTCGGATTCACGCACTTCCAGCCGGCGCAGCCGGTGACCGTGGGCAAGCGCTGCGCGCTCTGGGCGCAGGACGCGCTCGAATCGCTGCTGGGCATCGAGCAGCGCCGCGCGGAGCTGCGATTGCGCGGCCTGCGCGGCGCCACCGGAACGCAGGCGTCGTACCTGTCGCTGCTCGGCGGCGATCCGGCTCGCGTCGACGAGCTGGAGGACCGATTCGTGCGCCGCCTCGGCTGGAATCCCGATCGCTGCTGGACGATCTGCGGGCAGACCTATCCGCGACTCGAGGACGCCCGCATCGTGGCGGCGCTTGCGGTGGCGGCGTCGTCGATCCACAAGATCGCCAACGACATCCGCCTGCTCGCGGGACTCAAGGAGGTCGAGGAGCCCTTCGAGGAGGAGCAGATCGGCTCGAGCGCCATGCCGTACAAGCGGAATCCGATGCGATGCGAGCGAGCGTCCGGTCTCGCGCGCTTCGTCATGTCGCTGGCGCACTCGGCCCTCGACACCGCCGCCACGCAGTGGCTCGAGCGGACGCTCGACGACTCGAGCAACCGCCGGCTCGTACTTCCGGAAGCCTTCCTCGCCCTCGACGGCGCGGTCGATGTGATGGTGAACGTGCTCGGCGGACTCGTGGTGAACGAGCGCGTGATCGACTCGCGCCTCCGCGCCGAGCTGCCGTTCCTCGCCACCGAGGAGATCCTGCTCGCGTCGGTTCGCTCCGGACTCGATCGCCAGGTGGCGCACGAGGCGCTTCGACGGCACAGCCACGCCGCCGGCGCCCGCGTGAAGCAGCAGGGCGAAGCGAACGATCTGCTCGAGCGTCTCGCCGCGGATCCGCTCTTTTCCGCGGTCGATCTCTCCGCCGCGCTCGAGCCGTCCCGCTTCGTCGGCCGCGCCGCCGAGCAGGTGGATCGCTTCATCGCCGAGGACGTGGCGCCCATGCGGGAGCGCTACGGCGAGAAGCTCGATGCGGAACCGGAGCTCAGAGTCTGATGCCGATCCCCCGCCTCACCCCCGCCGGCTGCGTGCTCCTGGTGATCGATCTTCAGGACGCCTTCCACGATCACATCGACGACTTCGAGCGCGTGGTGGTGAATGCGTCGATCCTCTGCCAGGCCGCGCGGACGCTTGCGATTCCCGTGATCGCCACCGAACAGAACCCGCAGGGACTGGGCCGGACCGTGGCGGCGGTCCGGGACTCGCTGCCTCCGGGAACGCCCATCTTCGAGAAGTCGAAGTTCAGCGCTTTCGTTCCCGAGGTGTCGCAGGCGCTCCACCGCCTTGGTCGCCCGCAGGTGGTGCTCTGCGGCATCGAAGCGCATGTCTGCGTGCTGCAGAGCGGACTCGATCTGCTCGCGGCGGGAATCCAGTGCTTCCATGCCACGGATGCGATCGGGGCGGGGCAGCCCATGCAGATCGCCCCGGCGTTCCGGCGCCTCGAACGGGCCGGTTCCATACCGACCGGCACCCTCTCCTGCCTCTACGAGCTCGTCGCGGACGCGCGGCATCCGTCGTTCCGCGAGTGCCTTGCGCTCGCGAAGCGGATCCGGGCCGAGCGATGCGATGAGAAAGCGGGGCTCAGGCCCCCGGCGGCGCCGATTTCCCCAAGTCGAGCACCTTGACGCGGATGTCCTGCGCGGCGTTCTTGATCTCCTGCATCGCCTTGCGCACCCGGGTGCCGGCGGCCTTGTTCCCGCCGATGGCCTTCTGCATGTCGTCGGCAACCTCTTCGACGAGTCTCTTCAGCCTGTCGTAGGCCTCCATGAGCATCTCCTTCGAACGGGTCGGACCTGCGGCCCGCACCCTCGCCTTCCGGACCGCCGGCGTGACCCCGTGATCAGGCCGGATCCCTGTCGCGCATGCGACGACAGGCACGAATCGGCATGGCAGCCGAGATGCGGTTAGATTATCGAACTTCCCGCATCTTCGCCGCCCCGCCAAGGGACGCTACCCCGTCCGCCTCCGGCGATCCTCCTGCCTTCCGTGCCTTCCGAACTGCTCTTCGACATCAGCGGCATCGACATGAGCGGAGTCGCCGCCTCGCGCGAAGAGGTCGGCCGCATTCTCCTCCAGACCGGAGACATGCGCCACCTCGACTTCGTGGTCTGGCAGGACGCGACGCTGGCCTGCGGCCTTGGTGTCAAGGATGTCCGGGCGGACGAGTTCTGGGTGAAAGGGCACATTCCGGGGCGACCGCTGCTTCCGGGGGTGCTCATGATCGAAGCCGGGGCGCAGCTCTGCAGCTTTCTTCAGCAACAGAAGTCCGTCTTCGACGGCTTTCTCGCCTTCACTCGCTGCGACGACTGCGTCTTCCGGGGCCAGGTCGTCCCGGGTGATCGGCTCGTGCTGCTGGCCAAGGAGGTCGAGGCGGGCCGGCGCCGATTCGTGAGTCGAACGCAGGGGCTCGTCGACGGGAAGCTCGTCTTCGAGGCGACGATCACGGGGATGAGGATCTAGCACGGGATCATGGCACCGGAGGCTCCGATCTTCCTCTCTCCGATGCTCCGGCATCGAGCGTGGGGCGGAGACTTCCTGCGGCGGATCGGTCGACTGCCGGAGCCGGGCGCCGCCGGGCCGTTCGGAGAGTCCTGGGAGATCGCGGACCTGGACGACCCGGTGCCGAACGGTCGGAGCCGCGTCGTCGGCGGCCGATTCGACGGTCGCACGCTGCGCGAGGCGATCGACGCGGATCCCGGGCGCCTGCTCGGTCACGCGGCGCGAACCGAGGGCGGCGGCTTCCCGCTCGTGGTGAAGTACCTCGATGCTCGCGAGAACCTCTCCGTGCAGGTGCATCCGGGCGACACGAGCGCTTGCGGCGCTTCCCCAGCGCGAGCACGGCCGAAGAACGAGGCATGGCGAGTGATCGAGGCGGCGCCCGGCGCCGCCATCTTCCGAGGCATCGATCCGGCGATCGGCCGGCGCGACTTCGAGGCGCTGCTCGAGACGGGTCGCGTCGTCGAGGCGCTCATCCGCGTGCCGGTTCGACCCGGCGATTTCGTCGAGCTTCCGGGCGGACTGTGCCACTCGCTCGGCGCGGGGGTCGTCGTCGTGGAGGTGCAGAACGCCAGCGACACGACGCATCGACTCTGGGATTGGGAGCGACGCGATCCGGCGCGGCCGCTTCAGCGTGCCGAGGCGCTCGAGTGCCTTCGCTTCGGCGCGGAGCAGCGACTCGATTCGATTCCGGTCCGAAGCGCGCTGACGGCCCCGGCGGGCGCGGCGGCGGATTTTCGAACTGCGTCGCTCTGCCGCACGCGCGAGTTCGAGATCGAGGAGATCGCCTCGCTCGGCGACGAGGGCGGCCCGGAGCGCACGCTCGAGGTGGTGACCGACGGCTCGCCGGTGATCTGGGTCATGCTCGAGGGATCCGTTCGATTCGAGGCGCCGAACCTCGGACCGTGGCGCGCCGAACGCTGGACCACCGTGCTGCTTCCCGCCGCATCGCAGGGTCTCCTGGCCAGGCTCGACGCGGGCTCGCGATTCCTTCGCGTGACGATCCCCGATCGCATGGGGCGTATGCTCGCCGAACGCCGATGAGCGAGTGGTCGACGAGCCGCGAAGCGCTTCGATTCGGCGCGGGGCCGCGTGCCGCGCCGCGCTCGGCGGTGCTCTCGCTCATCCTGGCCCTGCCGGTGGCCGCATCGGTCGTGCCGCCAGCGCCGAGCGAGTCGCCGGCGCA
>VGXK01000057.1 GCA_016873355.1 Phycisphaerae bacterium
CGCGCAGCGGGCAGCCGCGCAGCGGGCGGCCGCGCAGCGAGCGGCCGCGCAGCGAGCGTCCGCTGCAGCGGCTGACGCCGCGGGCGTTGCTCGGCGGCTCGTGAGGCGGTTGGGTTCGCCGGCGTGCGGACGCGTCGGCTGCGTTCAGCTCCAATTGCCCAGCAGCGTGCCGAGGTCGTCGCCGTCGACGACGCCATCGCCGTTGAAGTCGGCGGCGCAATCGGGGCAAGCTCCCCATTGACCAAGCAGCGTTCCGAGATCGTCGCCGTCGACGATGCCGTCGCCGTTGAAGTCGCCCACGATCGCCGGAAGGTCGATGATCTGCGAGCGATCGCCGATGAGCTCGCCGTAGTAGAGGTTGATGCCGTTGAGATTGAGCGTCGAGGCGCCGTCGACGAACTCGAGCGTGTCGACATACAGCGCTTCGGGAACCTCGCCCGCGAGCGCGCCGCCGCCTCGATTGCCGTTGTCGATCGAATCCTCGAGCACGGCGTGCGCGCCGGCGCCGATTCGAAGCACCGACAGGTCGAAGTTGTTGGAGAAGCCCGCGGGTATCGAACCGAGATCGGCGCCGCCCACTTCCACGTGCGTCCACCGATCCCAGTTGCCGATGTCGGCGCCAACTCCGCCGACGAGCGCCAACACCGTTCCCGGATCCCACGTGAACTTCGATTCGTCGCTCAGCGCGAACTGAAATCCCGCCTCGATCGAGACGATTGGCGGGTCGCCGGCGGAGTCCTCGATCGGACACGGACCATCGGCGTCGTCGACGTGCACCCGCCCGGTCCCGGTCACGATCAGCAGGAAGACCGTCCACGCGGAGTGGCGCTGCATCATGAGCTCGCCCTCCACGACGGCCTCGCCGGAGCCGAGGTCGCCACCCACTCGAACGCGACCGAATTCGTCGACGGAGATGTCGACGACTTCCTTGAAGTCGTCCCCGCACACGTCGAGGGTGGAATTCGCTCCTTCGACGGAGATCGACTGCGCCTGGAAGCCGGAGCTGAGGGTCGCGGTCGCGCCGCTGCTCACCGTCAGCGACTCCACCGCGTGCGCGGCATCGCCGCTGAATTTCGCATGCGTGCCAGCGCCTTCGACCGACACCGGGCCCGCCGCCTCGAGGCCCGCGGTCACCTCGCTCGTGCCCGTGGTGAATCGAAGGGATTGATCCCGTCCCAGGACGAGCGTGCCCGTGCCGGCGGAATCGGTGATCTGCGTCGTCTTCACGTGGATCGAGCCGGCACCGGTGACGAGCGTCTGCTTCAGAATCGTGAGTTGCGAGTTGAAGAACTCCATCACGCCGTCGTTGGCGATGTTCGATCCGGCGATCGCCACCGGATCGGCGCGAAACTGCATGAGTCCGGCCGGTCCGATCACAACCTGCACCTGCGCGAGCGACACTGCGTTCGCCTGCGTCGCGTGCGTCAGGAACTTTCCCAGGATCTCCAACTCCGCGTCCTGCGCGTTGAATTCGGGGCCGAATGCGTTGAGCGTGTTGCGTGGTTCAACGACGACTTCGCCCTCGACGAACGCCTCGCTGAAGATCGTCACCGTGTTGTTGCAGCCGGTCGCCGAATCTTCGTCCGACGGACACGGGCCCACCTGGAGCGTCCCCCCCGGGCCGATCGAGAAGTTCTCGAATCCCGCGCCGATCGTCACGGTTCCCGCCGCGGAGTGGAGCGTCCCGTCGAGGACCATGGATTGCACTCCTGGCCCGGTCGTGGAAATGGTCGCGCCGGCGCCCTTGATCGTGAGCTCGGCGTGCGGTCGAAGCTCGAAGACGGCCTCGTCCACGATGTCGGAGGCGCGAAGGACCCACGAGAAGCTTCCGCTGACGGGATCGATCACGCCGACCGCGGGATCGATGCCGTTGCCCAGACGAAGCGTCGCGTCGTCGAGCTCGAAGCCGTTCGACGTCGCTTCGAGATCGTTGATCACGTTGAACTCGATCTCCTCGAGCTCCTTCACCGACGCCTGGAACGCGCGGTAGTTCTGCGCGTCGACCACTCCGTTCCCGTCACCGTCGACTCGGAAGCCGGATTGATCGACTCGAACGGCGATGAGGTGCCCGTTCACGAGGAAGTGGTTGTCGGCAACGCTCAGTCGCGGATCGACGGTGACCACGGCGTTCACCGGAACGTGGGCGTCGTTCACGATCACGGTCGCGCTTCCGTCGCCGGAGTCGTCGAGGAAGTGCGCTCCGTCGGCGAGGGCGAAAGGGTTCACTGAGCCGCCGAGCGTCAGCGTGCCGGAGATTCTGCTCGGCGGCGCGCCGGGCGCCGGCGTGTAGGAACCGCCGCCGTTGAACTTGAGATGCGAGTCGAACCCAACGCGCACGAATCCATTCTCGTCGACGATCACCTGCGGACTGAAGTTGGCGACGAAGTCGTTGCCGCCGGTCAAGGAGTTCTCCGTGATCAATTCGCCGTAGTTCCTGAACAGTCCGCCGTTGAAGCTGCGCGACGTGTTCGGCGCGCCCTCGATGCGGAACGTGCCGTGGTTCGTCCACTCGATCGGGCCGTTGAGATGGATCTGTCCCTTCAGCCAATCGACGACGCCGCTGCTCTCGACGTCTCCGTTGTTGAAGGCATGCGCGTTCAGTCCCGAGAGCGTGGCGCTGCCGAGCAGGAACTGGCTCGCCGTAAGTCCCGACGATCCCGTCCCGATCCAGTTGAGCGTTCCGATCGACGCGGTTCCCCCGGCCTGAATCGTGGAGAAGTTGAGCGTGACCGTGCCGGCGTCAAAGCCGTTGCTGCTTCCCAGGAAGCTGTTCGTGATCGTGACGTCGCCGCTGCCCGTGATGCAGTCGAAGGTGGCGCCGCCGCCGATGCCGATCGTGAGGGAGTGGTTCCCCAGGTGAATGCAGTCGCCCGGTCCGGGGAAGCCATCCGTCGGGCAGCCGCCGCACTCGATGAAGCCCCAGTTGTTCTGGAACAGGAACGCGATCGGCTCTCCCTTGCCGTTGAAGTCGCACGGAACGCCTCGCGGCGGGTCGACGAGGCAGCAGGAACCGAGTCCGCTTCCCGGCCCGCAGGCGCCGGTGAAAAAGAAGTCCTCCGCGAACGCGATCGACACGGACAGAGCCGCGACGCCGACGCACGCAAGCGCCCTCGTCGTGCTCGCAGTCGAGGCCGTCGGCATTCCGTGGCGCGGGGTGGGATTCATCGGGCGTGCTCCTGGGATCGAGGATCGAACGACCGGGCGCGGACTCCGACCTGTGTTCAGCCCCCGATCTCCCGTTTCTCACCGATTCCTCGATCTCGCGGCGAGCCTCTCGGGATCGGAACCCCTCGTCCGTAGACTCGACGGCGATCCCGGCGCCCTCGTCATGGAGTGGGTCACCACATCGACGATCCTCGAGGAGCTTCGGCGCGACGCGGCGTCCCCCTCCTGGCGACGCCTCTTCGAGCGGTGCCGACGGCCGATCATCGAGCTCGGCACGCGACTGGGACTGACGCGCGTGGAGGCGGAGGATGCGGCGCAGGAGACGCTTCTGGCGTTCGTCGAGTCGTTCCGCGCGGGTCGATACGAACGCGAGCGAGGGCCGCTCCATCGCTGGCTCTTCGGCATTGCCCACAAGCACATCCTGCGGCAGCGGGACCGGGCGGCGCGCGAGCGCCGCACCGGCCGTGCCCCCGACGATTCGCGCTTCTGGGGCGACGTGCCCGGGCCCGAGGCGCTGCGTCCGGCGTGGGAGGAGTCGTGGGAACGCGAGTCGATGCGGGCGTGCCTGGAGCGCGCGCGGGACGAATGCTCGAGCGATGCGTGGCAGGCCTTCGAGCTCGTCGTGGTGCGGCAGGCGCCGCCGCACGCGGCCGCCGAGTGGCTCGGCATTCCGGTGAAGGCCGTCTACAACGCCAAGCACCGGATCCTGACGCGGCTGCGGCAGCTTCGCGCGGAACTCGACGAGCCGTGCTGAGCAATGGCGCGTCCACCGACGAATACCGATCGGGCCGCCGCCGAATCCACGGCGACGCGTTCGCACGAGGGCACGGCCACGATCTGCTTCGACGAGGAATTCATCGAGCGGTTGGCGAACGGCGAACTCGACGAGGCGTCGCGCCTCGAGTTCGACTCGCATTGCGCCGGCTGCGCCGAGTGCGGCCGTCGGTTCGACGAGGTGCGCCTGAATCTCGGCGCCGTCGAAGCGGTTCGCGCCGCGGCGTGGAGTCCGCTCGACGGCGTTCCGCCCGAACCCTCGATCGACGGCTACCGCATCCTGCGCCAGCTCGGGCGCGGCGGCATGGGGCGCGTCTACCTGGCGGAGCAGATTCGTCCCGCGCGACTCGTGGCGATCAAGGTGATGGAGCCCTTCCGCGATTCGAGGCTGCTCGATCGCGAAGTGGAGATCCTCGCGCGTCTTTCGCATCCGGGCATCGCGTCGATCCACGAAGCGGGGCGAACGAGCGACGGCCGGTCGTACTTCGCGATGGAGTTCGTCGACGGCGAGGATCTGCTCACGCATGCGCGCGGGCGTCCGTTGCGCGAGCGCCTCGCGCTGCTGCGCGACGCGGTGGCGGCGGTGGCGTACGCGCATCGACTCGGCGTCATCCATCGCGACGTCAAGCCGGGAAACATCCTCGTGACGCGCGCGCCGGAGGAAGGACGATGGACTCCGAAGGTGCTCGATTTCGGCCTTGCCACGATTCGCGCCAGCGCGGGCGCCGCCGACGGTTCGCTCATCGGCTGGAGCGGCCACGTCTTCGGCACGATCCCGTACATGAGTCCGGAGCAGTCGCGCGGCGAGCCGGCCGACACTCGAAGCGACGTGCACGCCCTGGGGTCGATCGCGTTCGAGCTCGTGACCGGAAGGCCGATCCTGGAGCTCGGCGCCCGCACGATGCACGAGGCACTTGCCGCCAGGGCGTCGTTGCGCGCTCCGCGCCTGCGCTCGATCTCGCCGGAGACGCCGCCCGACCTCGACGCGATCGTGGCGAAGGCGCTCGAGTTCGAGCCCGCGGACCGATACGACGGCGCCGGCGCGTTCGCGGAGGATCTCTCGCGCTGGCTCGCGGGTCAGGCGGTGGCGGCGAGAGCGCCGACGGCGCTCGAACAGGCGCGCCGGCTGATTCGTCGGCAGCCCATCGCCTCGGCGCTCGCCGCGGCGCTGCTCGTCTCGATCGCGGCGTTCGCGGCGATCATGACCGTGCTCGCGGCGAATCTCGCCGAGCGCCACCAGGCCGCGATCTCGGCGCAGTCGACCTCACGCGAGCGCCTCGACGCGCTCGTGTCGCAGACCACGCTGCTGCTCGACGAGCTGCTCGACGCGATGGCCGACGATCTCGGCGGCGATGCGACGCGCTCCGAGATCGTGGAGGAGGTCGCGCGCTACTACGACTCGCTGCTCGAGGCCGACCCCGATGAGCCGCGGCTGCAGCGGGCGCAGATGGGCGTGCTCCGCACGCTCTCGGCGCTGTCGCGGCAGCGCGGCGATGCCGAGCGAGCTCGATCGCTCATGGAACGGTCGCACGAGCTCGCCGCGCGCGTGCTCACGGCGCGCACGATCGATCCCGACGAGAAATTCCAGTGGGGCTACAGCCTCATGTACCTTGCGGCGGCGCTGCGCGAGAGCGATCGGGAGGCGTCCGACCGGCTCGACGACGAGGCGACTCGCGTGTTCGAGGAACTCGCGGCGTCGACTCCCGACGTGGAGATCCACCTGGCGCAACTGGCGGCCATGCTCAAGCGAAAGGCGAACCGGGCCCTGAGCGCGGGCGATCGCGATTCGGCTCGCTCGCATCTCACGAGAGCGCTCGAACTTCGCCAGCGCACGCTGGAACTGGAACCCGAATCGATCGCCGCCCTCGAAGGCGCGCTCGTGGCGCGTTACTCGCTCGCCCACTTCGAGCTCGGCGGGCAGGACGCCGAGCGCGCGGTGGCGACGCTGGTCGAGACGCTCGCACAGGTGGACGACGCGCTTGCGATTCACTCGGCTCGGCGACGCCTGCTTGAGCTTCGCGCCCAGATTCACCTGGACCTCGCCGGCGCGATGCGGAACTCCGGGCAGCCGCAGTCGGCGCAGGATCACGCATTCGCGGCGTTCCGCGACCTCGATCGGATCGTGACCGCCGATCCGCAGATCCTGCGGTGCCGCATGCAGCGATCGGCGGCGTGCGGAATGCTCGCCGATCTCGCACGGGAGGCCGGCGACCTCGCCGCCGCCGCGGAGTGGGAGGCTCGATCGAGGTGATCGTGGTCGGTCGACGCCGGCCGCGCAGCGGGCAGTCGCGAAGCGAGCGGCCGCGCAGCGGGCGGCCGTGCGCCGCGCGCGCCCGTACAGTGGTGCCGTGCCGCATCGCTTCGAGTTGAGGAAGCCGTTCGAGCCGACGGGCGATCAGCCGGAGGCGATCAGGACGCTCGCGGCCGGCGTGCGCGAGCCGCGCCGCTGGCAGACGCTGCTCGGCGCCACCGGCACCGGCAAGACCTTCACGATCGCGAACGTGATCCAGGAGGTGCAGAAGCCGACGCTCGTCATCAGCCACAACAAGACGCTCGCGGCGCAGCTCTACGAGGAGCTCCGCGAGCTCTTTCCGCGCAACGCGGTGAGCTACTTCGTCAGCTATTACGACTACTACCAGCCCGAGGCGTACATCCCGCAGCGGGACATCTACATCGAGAAGGACGCCAGCCGCAATCAGGATCTCGATCGGCTGCGTCTCGCGGCCACGAGTCATCTGCTGAGCCGCGCCGACACGATCGTGGTGGCGAGCGTGAGCTGCCTCTACGGACTCGGCTCGCCCGAGGAGTACGCGCGCCGCGTGATGACCGTGGAGCGCGGACGGCGGATCGTGCGGCGCGAGTTCCTGCTCGGTCTCGCCGCCATGCAGTATTCGCGCAACGATGCCGCGCCCGCTCGCGGGCAGTTCCGCGTCCGCGGCGAGACGATCGAGATCTTCCCCGCGTACGAGCAGCACGGAGTGCGCATCGACAACTTCGGCGACACCGTCGAATCGATCCAGCTCTTCGACGCGACGAGCGGCGAGGTGCTCGCGGACGAACAGCGCGTGTTCATCTTTCCGGCGGTGCACTACGTGATGCCCGAGCAGCAGCGGCGCACGGCGCTCGAGCAGATCCGGGCCGATCTCGACTCGCGCGTGCTCCAGCTCCAGAGCGAAGGCAAGCTGCTCGAAGCGCAGCGCCTGCTCGGTCGCACGCGCTACGACCTGGAGATGCTCGAGGAGACTGGTTTCTGCAACGGCATCGAGAACTACTCGCGCTATTTCGACGGGCGACAGCCGGGCGTGCGGAGCTGGTGCCTGCTCGACTACTTCAATCGCGTGCCCGATCGCGCGATCGGCGACTGGCTGGTGGTGATCGACGAGAGCCACGTGACCGTGCCGCAGATCCGCGGCATGTACTTCGGCGATCGAAGCCGCAAGGAGACGCTCGTCGAGCACGGCTTCCGATTGCCGGCGGCGCTCGACAACCGTCCGCTCAAGTTCGAGGAGTTCCTCGAGCTCGTGCCGCAGTGCATCTTCGTGAGCGCCACGCCGGGGCCGTGGGAACTCCAGATGTGCGAGGGCGTGGTGGCGGAGCAGGTGATCCGCCCCACCGGCCTCGTCGATCCGCCGATCGAGATCAAGCCGGCGCAGGGACAGGTGCCGGACCTGGTGGAGCGCTGCCGCGAGCGCGCAGCGAAAGGCGAACGCGTGCTCGTCACCGCGCTCACGAAGCGCCTGTGCGAAGACCTTGCCAACTTCCTGCACAAGGCGGGCATTCGCGTGCGCTACCTGCACTCGGAGATCGAAACGCTCGAGCGAATCGAGCTGCTGAAGGATCTGCGCGAAGGCCGCTTCGACGTTCTCGTCGGCGTGAACCTGCTGCGCGAGGGACTCGATCTTCCGGAAGTGAGCCTCGTCTGCATTCTCGACGCGGACAAGCAGGGATTCCTGCGAAGCGAGTCGAGCTTGATCCAGACGATGGGCCGCGCGGCCCGCAACGCGAATTCGCTCGCGGTGATGTACGCCGATCAGGTGACGCGCGAAATGCAGGCGGCGATCGACGAGGTGGAGCGTCGCCGCGCCAAGCAGCTCGCGTACAACCTGGAGCACGGCATCGATCCGCAGACGATCCGCAAGGCGATCCGGCGCGGCATCGAGCAGGAGCTGGCGGCCCAGAAGACCGTGCGCGAAGCGGTCGGACGCAAGCGAACGGAGCAGACCTTCGATCGCGAGGAGCTGCTGGCGAAACTCGAGGAGGAAATGCTGGAAGCGGCTCGCAATCTCGAGTTCGAGAAGGCGGCGCAGATCCGCGACCAGGTTTCCAAGGTGCGCTCGCTGCCGGAATCGGGCGGCCGACTCTCCGTCAGCGTGCTCGACGACGATGCGCCGAAGCCCAAGGCGAAGGCGGGAATGCCCGGCACACGAGCCGGCCGGCGCCGCCGCGCGCGCTGATCAGGCGCGGCCGAATCCGAGCCAGCTCGAACGCTCGCGCTCGCACCGGTCCCGCCAACGACAACGCGGCCGATTCTCGGCCGCGCTCGTTCACTTCGTTTCGTTGAATCCCCCGCTTCGTTCAGTGGCTCTGCTTCGGCTCGCACGCGTCGGTCGGCCGCATGCGCAGGCTGCCGACGGATCGCATCAGGAACTCCCAGTCCCCGCGATCCGGCTTCACCGGGTTGTTCGAGAGCGGGAGCGGGTCGGCGTCGGCCGCCGCGGGCTCCTTCGAAGCGATGTCAGGTTGAGCGGCGGCGTGCATGGCGGTCTCCCTTTCCGTTCAGCACAGGGTTCGGCATCGTACGGGTGACGGTGCCACAATTCCGTTCGGTGGTCCGCTGATTCTGCCGCGGCGCTGCATCGGTGCCACCCCATACGCACTGAAAGTCGCGAGACTTGCGTGCGCCTCAGCGATACCCTGCCGAACCTGCGCGAGGTGTCCCGATAATCGGCGCGACGCGCGGCGTTCGTTCCGCTCGTCGTCCCGGCCATCGCCCGCAACTTCGCTTCGAACACCCGATGTCCACCGCCGATCGTTCCATCCGCATCCGGGGCGCTCGCGAGCACAACCTGAAGGCGATCGATCTGGAAATCCCGCGCGATCGGCTCGTGGTGCTGACCGGAGTTTCCGGAAGCGGAAAGAGCTCGCTCGCCTTCGAGACGATCTTCGCCGAGGGACAGCGCAAGTACATGGAGAGCCTCTCCGCGTACGCGCGGCAGTTCCTCGACCAGATGCAGAAGCCGAACGTGGAGTCGGTCGAGGGCCTGCCGCCCACGATCGCCATCGAGCAGCGCTCCGGCGGA
>VGXK01000058.1 GCA_016873355.1 Phycisphaerae bacterium
CGCATCGTGAATCGCGCGCGCGTTCGCCGGCGCAAAGGGTTCAAGCGACGAGGCACCGGCGCGCATGCCGCAGTCTAGGGTGCCTGGCTCGCGGTCCCGCGCCGCGCGAGTGCGTTGCTCGTGGTGCCACGCCGCGCGAGTGCGTCGCACGCGCGGCGATGCCCGTCACGCCGCGCGTCCGCGCCCGGACGAGCCTCCGCGATCGACCTCGGCTTGCGTTCCCGCTTCCGGAACGCGCACGAGCGTGGCGCATCCCTTGCAGCGAACGAGCCGACCGCGGCACTCCTCGGTCACGGCGAGGATTCGCTGGCATGCGAGATTCGGGCACTGGATCCGAAAGGTCTTCGCCTGGGCCTTCACGCGGTCGTCATCGGCCGCGTCGCAGCGCGACTTGAACGCGAGGCGACGGACCGCTCGTCGACGCGCCGAACGACGGGAACGGCACCGATTCGCGATTCGATCCGCATGCGCGAGAACGCAAGAACCCGGTCCTGCGGAACTCGTACCATGCCGCGGATGCCGACTGTTCCGCCTTCGAAATCGACGCCGCAGACGCCCTCGAACGACTCCGAGGGCGGGCGGGCCGGCGCCGCGAGCGCTCGCGCCGTCGGCAACACCGCCGTGGTCGGCCTGCAGTGGGGCGATGAAGGCAAGGGCAAGATCGTCGACCTGCTCACGGCCCGGCACGACTTCATCGTGCGCTACAACGGAGGCGCGAACGCCGGCCACACCGTGCAGGTCGGCGACGAGCGCTATCCGCTGCACCTCGTCCCGAGCGGCATCCTCTATCCCGAGAAAGTCTGCGTCATCGGCAACGGCGTCGTGCTCGATCCCGAGAAGCTGCTCGACGAGATCTCCAAGCTGCGCGCTCGCGGCGTGACCGTCGGCGACAACCTCCGCATCTCGTCGCGCGCGCACGTGGTCATGCCGTACCACAAGGAGCAGGACGCGGCGCTCGAGGAGTATCTCGAAGGCTTCGCGCGGAACGAGGAAGGAAACCTCTCGATCGGCACCACGCGGCGCGGCATCGGACCCGCGTATTCCGACAAGATCCAGCGTTCGACGAGCATCCGCATGGCGGACCTGCTCGATCCCGACTATCTGCGCCGTCGCCTGCGCGTGATCTGCCGGTTGCGCTCGGCGGAGCTCGAAGCGCTCGGCGTGCGCACGAAGCCGCTCGACCCCGATGCGCTTGCCGAGCAGTACGCCGCGTTCGGCGAGTCGCTGCGTCCGCACGTGGTCGACACCACCTACCTGCTGCACGACGCGTGGCGATCCGGCCGCTCGATCCTCTTCGAGGGCGCGAACGCCTGCCTGCTCGACATCGATCACGGCACCTATCCCTACGTGACGAGCTCGAACTGCTCCACGCTGGGCATTCCCGCGGGCACGGGACTTCCGGGGTCGTGCATCTCGCGCGTGCTCGGCATCATGAAGGCGTATTCCACGCGCGTCGGCGCCGGGCCCTTTCCCACCGAGCTGCCGAACGAGACGGGCGAATACATCCGCTCGCGCGGCCGCGAGTACGGCACCACCACCGGGCGCCCGCGACGCTGCGGCTGGCTCGACCTGGTCGCGGTGCGCTACAGCGCCATGGTCTGCGGCGCCACGGGCATCGCGTGCACGCTCTTCGACGTGCTCTCGGGGTTGCCCGAACTCAGGATCTGCACGGCGTACCGATTGCGCGACGGCCGCACGACCGATCGATTCTTCCCCGACGCGCGGCTCCTCGAGGGAGTGGAACCCGTCTACGAAACGCTCGGCGGCTGGAACGAGCCGATTCGAGAAGCCGCCGATCGCTCGGCGCTCCCGGCGAACGCGAAGCGCTACCTCGACCGCGTGGAGCAGATCACGGGCCTGCCGATCGAGATGGTCGGCGTCGGTCCGGAGCGCGCGCAGACGCTCGTGGCGGTCGGTGCATGAGCGCCGGCTCGCACGAGCGCCCCGATCGTGCGCGAGACGCCGCCGATGCGGCGGTGCCCCGCCATGTGGCCATCATCATGGACGGCAACGGCCGATGGGCGCAGGGGCGCGGATTGCCGCGCATCGCCGGGCATGCCGCGGGTTCGCGCGCGATTCCTCCGATCACGGCCGCATGCGTCAATGCGGGCGTCAAGGCGCTGACGCTCTACACCTTCTCGATCGAGAACTGGAAGCGTCCGCCCGAAGAGGTCGAGGCGCTCATGCTGCTCTGCTGCGAGCGGCTCGCGGAGGAGCGCTCGCTGCTCATGGACAACCAGGTGCGATTCCGACACATCGGGCGACGCGAGGGACTGCCGGCGCCGGTGCTCGACGAACTCGATCGCACCGAAGAGATGACCGCGTCGCACGCGAAGATGACCATGTGCCTGGCGCTCAACTACGGAAGCCGAACCGAGATCGTCGACGCGGTGCGCTCGATCTCGCGGCGCGTGCGGGACGGTTCGCTCGATCCGGAATCGATCGACGAGTCGACGATCGACGCCAGCCTCTACACGGCGGGCCTTCCCGATCCCGACCTGCTCATCCGCACCGCGGGCGAGATGCGCCTGAGCAACTACCTGCTCTGGCAACTGAGCTACGCCGAACTGCACGTGACCGAAACGCTCTGGCCCGACTTCTCGGTGGACGATCTCGAGCGGGCGTTCGAGGCGTTTCGCGCCCGGCGCCGAACCTACGGCGGATTGCCGGCCGCGCCCGACGGCGCAAGTGCCGGCCGCGGCGAGCGTTCGAACCGGGCCTGACCGCCGATCGCTGAATCGCGCGGGGGATTCTGCGAATTCCTGCCATTACTGTGCTTGACACAGTACTGTGCGTCGTCTACTATGCGTCGCACAGCATAAGGCACCGCACGGCACCACGCGAAACCACCACCGATCTGACCGAGTTGCGGCGAGGCACCCTGGTCCTTGCGGTGCTCACGCGGCTCAAGACGCGACAATACGGGTATTCCCTGCGACAGGCGCTGGCCGAGGGCGGCATGCCGATCGAAGAAGGCACGCTCTACCCGCTGCTTCGACGGCTCGAGGCGCAGGGTCTTCTCACGAGCGACTGGGACACGGAGTCCGCGCCGCCGCGCCGCTACTACCGGCTGAACGCCGACGGTCGCCGCACGCTCGCCGCGCTCACGGAAGCGTGGCGCGAGCTGGCACGAGTGATGAACGCATTCCTTGACTGAGGTACGAACGATGAACACCGAACAGATTCTCGACTCCTATGTGCACGACGTGGCGCGCAAGCTGCCGCGCGGCAAGCGCAACGACATCGCGTTCGAGCTGCGCTCGCTGCTGAGCGACGAGCTCGCGGCCCGATCGCGAAGCGAAGGCCGCCAACCCGATCGCGCCATGGTCATGTCGCTGCTGAACGGATTCGGAAGCCCGACGGTGGCGGCGTCGCGCTACCACCCGCTGCCGGCGGTGATCGAACCCGCGGACACGCACCACTTCCTGCTCTGGACGATCGGCGGATCGATCGCCATCTCGCTGCTGAGCGTGCTCGGACCGACGAAGCGAGTCGAGGGCGCCCCGTACTTCCAGTGGCTCGGAATCCTGGTGATCGTCTTCGCCTTCATCGGGCTCTGGCGGCGCGCGAATCCCGGCGTGATGCGCTGGAAGCCGTCGCGCGGGCTCGACTGGATGCCGAGACCGCTGGCACTGCTTGCGCTGGTGGCCACGATCGTCTTTCCGTTCTTCATGTATCTCGCGCCACAGACTTTCGTGCGCGTGATGTTCTTTGGCGCGATTCCGGACCATGGCGTGGAGCTGACGGAGCCGTTCCGGACGAGTCCGCTGCGCCTGGCGACGATCTCCGTGCTCTCGGCGCTCGTGGTGCTCTACGCGATCGTGCTGGTGAAGGGGCGCTGGCAGTCGTGGATCAACTGGAGCTTCGCGGCGGCGCATGCGTCGCTCGGCGTGCTCTGCCTGGGGCATGCGGCGGCGATCGAGCCGCGCGACGGCGCGTCGATGATCGCGATGTTCGAGTACGCCGACGCGAACAAGGTGGCCGCGCCGATCTTCGCGCTCACCGGAGCGTTGCTCATCCTCTGTGCGCTCTACGAGGGCTACCGCGAGACGACGCGGATTCGTCCGTCTCCGGCTCGCGTCGATGGATGAAGCGATCCGGCGGTGCGAGCCCGCCGACTCCGATCATCGACGCAGGATCTTCTCCATGGCCTTGCCGTTGGCGAGTTCGTCGACCAGCTTGTCCATCCAGCGGATCTTCTGCGTCAACGGGTCCTTGATCGCCTCCACGCGGATGCCGCAGACGACGCCGGTGATCAGCGAGCACTTCGGATTCACTTTCGGCGCATCGGCGAAGAACGCCTCGAGATCGTTCTCTCCATCGATCTGCTTCTTCAGTTGCGTGGGCGTGTAACCGGTCAGCCAGCAGAGCACCTGATCGAGTTCCTTCTTCGTGCGCTCCTTGCGCTCCACCTTCTGCACGTAGAGCGGATAGATCTTGGAAAACTTGTACGCAAACATGGGGTGCTTCGCCATGGTCGAGACTTCAACGGGCGAGCGCGGCGGCGCCGGTCGGCGGCGCCGGTCGGCGGCGCCGGCCGGCGGTGCCGGTCGGCGGCCCCGGTCGGCGCCGTGAATCGCCGGCGCTCGGGAGTGGAACGACGCGCCGGCGCGCATGGAGTCGCGCCGGCGCGTCGGATTCGTCAGCCGAACGCGGGGCCGAGACCCAGCGACCGACGGAACGGCGCCATCTGTCCGGTGTGGTAGCTCTCGTGCCAGGCGATGAAGTAGAGGAGGTCGGCGATCGTCGGCGCGTAGGCCTGCCAGTCGTCGGAGGTCTTCGCGGCGAGCTGCGCGGGGGTGAGCGAAAGAATCCACCTCTCGAGCGCGGCGCGTCGATCCTCGAGCGCCTTCTTCACTTCGCCGACGGACGGATACTTCGATGCGTCCGGCGACGGCTTCGACTTCATGCCGAAGAGTTCGTTCCAGGCTTGCGGCACGCCGGAGGGGACCTTGCCGAACTGTCCGGCGAACCAGTCGTCGGTGGTGGCCAGATGCCCGAGCGTCCAGAGGCCGTGATTCGGCAGCGCGTCGGATCCCGCCGCGTACTTCGACTCGGGCACGCCATCGAACATCTTCATCGTCGCGCCGCGCGAGAATCGCAGAAGGTGAATGGCGCTGGCGAGGTGTGCGGGAACGGCGGGTGCGCTGGCGGTTGCTGCGGTCGACATGTCGTTGCTCCTGAAGGGGTGAGGGGACGAGTCTACGCGTCGCGTTGCGGCGCGTTCTCAGTGGAAGTCGCGTGATTGCGAAGCGAGAACGCCCTCGCTTTCGCCGAGCCACGCATCGAGGTTTCGCAGGCGCCGCACCAGCAGGTGACACACTTCGTTGCGGCGCTCGATCCTGCCTTCGACGAGCACCACCACGGAGTGGCGCGCGTCGCGGCGATACTTTGCATAGACCTTCGGCTTGAGGATGAGATTCGCGGGACCGGTCTCGTCCTCGATCGTCATGAAGACGACGCCCTTGGCGGTCGCGGGGCGCTGGCGCACCAGCACGATTCCCGCGATCCGCGCCGAGGAACCGGAGGGCAGTTCGCGCGGCTGGCGCACGCGACGGCACGGCGACGCGCCGGCGGCGGCAAGGCGCGGGCGCAGGAAGCTCATCGGGTGCGCCTTGAGCGAGAGGCCGATCGCGCCGTAGTCCATGGAGACTTCCACGGGCGCGGCCACGGGCGGCAGCGGCGCCGGCGGTTCGCCGGCGGCCGCGCTCGCGTCGGTTGGCGCAACGGCGCACTCGCGCGCGCGTGCTTCCCTCTGCTCGACGGCGCGCCGCCCCCGGAAGAGCGGCGCTTCCTCGTCGCGCAGTCGACGGATCTGCCAGAGCGCCTGCTGGCGCGGAAACCCCATGGCGCGGAAGGCGTCCGCGCGGGCGAGCCGGCGCAGCGAGCCGACGGGAATGCCGCTTTCGCGCCAGAGCCCTTCGATGGTGCGGAACGGGCCGCACCGGCGCACCGCGTCGACCACGCGATCGGCGTCCTCGCGCGGAAGCGAGGTGACCAGGCGCAGGCCGAGACGCAGCGCGGGGCGCGGAACGCGAGCGGCCGCGACGCGCGGTTCGTCTTCGCACGCATCGCGAGGCGCGGGCTCGCACACCGGCTGCGTCGCGCCGCTGACAAGCGGCCACCCGTCGGCGCCGTCACCGTCCGCTCGCGCTTCGTCGCCTTGGGCGCCCGGCTCCAGCGTGCAATCCCACTCGCTCGCGTTGACATCGATCTCGCGCACCTCGGCGCCGTGCTCCTTCGCGTCGGAGACGAGTTGCGCGGGCGCGTAGAAACCCATCGGCTGGCTGTTGATGAGCGCGGCGGTGAACGCCGCCGGATGATGGCACTTGAGCCACGCCGACACATAGACGATGAGCGCGAAGCTCGCGGCGTGACTTTCGGGAAAACCGTATCCGGAGAAACCCTGGATCTGCCGGAAGACCTGCTCCGCGAAACTTCGCTCGTAGCCGCGCTCGAGCATTCCCGAGATGAGCTTGTCGCCGAACGATGCGAGCTGGCTGCCCATGCGCTTCCACGCGGCGATCACGCGGCGCAACTGATCCGCCTCTCCCGGCGTGAATCCTCCCGCGACGACCGCGAGCGACATCGCCTGCTCCTGGAAGAGCGGCACGCCGAGCGTGCGCCCGAGCACGCGACGGATCGTCTCGTTCGGATAGACGGCGGGCTCGTCGCCGTTGCGCCGGCGCAGATACGGATGCACCATGTCGCCCACGATCGGCCCCGGGCGCACGATCGCCACCTCGATGACGAGGTCGTAGTAATGCTTCGGCCGCAGGCGCGGAAGCATGGACATCTGCGCGCGACTCTCGATCTGGAAGACGCCGACGGTGTCGGCGCGGCAGATCATCTCGTAGACGCGCGGATCCTCCGGCGGAACCGCGTGGTATGCCAGCGGCGCGTTGATGGCGCCGAGATGTGCGAGCGGACACGGCTCGCTGCCGCGCACCATCGCGGCGCCGCGCTCTGCCACTCCGCCGCGCTCTGCCACTCCGCCGCGCTCCGCCATTCCGCCGTGCTCCGCCATTCCGCCGTGCGACATCGCCGCCACGCGCGCCCGCTCCGCTTCCGTCCACGAGCGATTCGAGTCGATGCCGCGCCGCACCGAATCGTTCACGAGATCGATCGCCTTGCGAATGCAGGTGAGCATGCCCAGCGCGAGCACATCCACCTTCATGAGGCCCATCGCGTCGAGATCGTCCTTGTCCCACTCGATGATGGTGCGGTCGGGCATGGCGGCGTGGCGCACCGGCACCAGTTCGCACAACGCGCCTTCGGTGATGACGAAGCCGCCGACGTGCTGCGAGAGATGCCGCGGGAATCCCAGGATTTCTCCGGCGATCCGGAAGAGGCGGCGCAGCGTGGGATCGCGCGGATCGAAGCCGAGTTGACCGAGATGTTCGGCGCTGGCGGATTCGCCGAGGTTGCGATGCCACCAGTCGATGTTCGCGGAGAGCTTTTCGACCGCGTCGAGGCCGAGACCGAGGGCCTTGCCGACATCGCGAATGGCGCTGCGGCCGCGATAGGAGATCACCTCCGCCGCGATCGCGGCCCGATGGCGCCCGTACTTGGCGTAGACGTACTGGATGACCTCCTCGCGGCGCTCGTGCTCGAAATCGACGTCGATGTCGGGCGGCTCGTTGCGCTCACGGCTCATGAATCGCTCGAAGAGCATGTCGACGCGCGACGGATCGACGGCGGTCACGCCCAGCACGAAGCAGACGGCGCTGTTCGCGGCGGCGCCGCGACCCTGGCAGAGAATGCCGCGCGAGCGCGCGAAGCGCACGAGATCCTCGACCGTGAGGAAGTACGGCGCGTAGCCGAGCTCGTCGATGAGCGCCAGCTCGTGATCGAGGCGAGCGCGCACTTCCGGGGGAACGCCGCCGAACTTCCCGGCGATCGGATTGTGCGTGACGGGGTAGCGAGCGGCGGCGCCTTCGTCGACGAGTCGCCGCAATTGCTCGATGGCGCTCGAGCCGCCGGGAACGACTTCCGACGGGTACCGGTAGCGGATCTGCGAGAGCGAGAAGCCGGCGCAGCGTGCGGCGATGCGTCCCGCGCGAGCGAGCGGACCGGC
Organism: Phycisphaerae bacterium; assembly: GCA_016873355.1. Taxonomy (GTDB): domain Bacteria; phylum Planctomycetota; class Phycisphaerae; order Phycisphaerales; family SM1A02; genus VGXK01. The sequence continues at coordinate 8,078 of VGXK01000058.1, forward strand.
GCTCCCCCGCTCGCGAGATTCGCCCGCATCGTTCGTCGGCGCCCACGCCTGCATTGCGCTCGTCTGCATCGCGCTCGCCTGCATTGCGCTCGCCTGCTTCGCCTCTGCTTCGAGATCGGCGAAGAGCCCGGCCATTTCCTGCGGCGAACGCAGGTGCCGCTCGGCATTCGGAAAGAGCCTCGCCCCCGCCGCCGAGATCGCGCATCCGTGCCGAATGCAGGTGAGCACGTCCTGCACTTCTCGACGCGAGGAGTGGTGCATGTGCACGTCGTTGACGGCGACGAGCGGAATGCCGAATTCGCGCGACAGCCATTGCATCTGCCGCACGCGCAGCGTGGTGTCCGATTCGCCCAGGCGCCACACCGCCAGCGAGAGTCGATCGCCGTCGATCTCGCGCCGAAGTCCCGCAAGCGTGTCGAGGAACCACTGCTCCATGCACGCGAATCCGCGCGGCGCGATGACGATCGCTTCAAGCCCGGCGTGGAACGGATTCGACGGCGCCGCGCCGCGCGCGTCTGCGCACCGCCCCGCCGTGCTGCTTGCGCCACCCTTGCCGCTTGCGCCCAGGCTCCCCTCGGTCGCATCGAAGAGATCGTGCAGCAGCAGGCGGAAGTCGTCGCCGGTCGACTCGCTGCCGCGACGCGCCGCAGCGCCGCGATCGCGCCCTCGCGAAAGCAGCCGGCAGAGTCGCCCGTACGACGAGAGATCCGTGGGGAAAAGGATGACCTCGACGACGCGCGCCCCGATGCGCGCCTCAACGCGCGCCTCGACGCGACCCTCGACGCGAGCCTCGTGGCGCGAGTGTTCGCCTCGCGACTCCGCGCCGTCGTTTCGACGATCGGGCTCCGATTCGCCCGGCACCTCGAACCCCACGCGCGCTCCAAGGACCAGCCGAATTCCGCAATCTCGCGCGGCGACGAAGGCCCGCACCGCCCCCGCGAGCGTGTTGCGATCGGCGATTCCCACCGCGGAATAGCCGAGTTCCGCGGCTCGCTGCACCAGCTCCTCGGGATGGCTCGCGCCCTCCAGGAACGAAAAATTGCTCATGCACGAGAGCTCGACGAAATCGTTCGCAGGACGCGCATCCTTCGCCGCGGCGCTCGACGCGCCGGTCGCCGAACTCGGCA